>JBOIEI010000171.1:0-4494 GCA_050741055.1 Burkholderiales bacterium
GGTCGCGCCCGAGCGCCGGATGTCGTCCTGCCGGATCACGTAGATCGATGCCGCGCTCTGCGCCACGCGCTGCGGCCGGGCCGCGACCGACGTGACCTCGACGTCGAGCAGCTGTTCGAGGCTGAGCTCGCGCAGATCGGCGGCGGTTCGAACCGAATCCAGGGCCAGTTGCCGTGCACTCGCGCTGGCACAAGCGCAAGTCAACGCAATACTGCAGGCGACTCGCACCCATGACGTGGCCGTTGGCCGGGCATGGCCCGACGCGCCGCAGCGAAGATGCCGCTCGGCGCGGCTCATTGCAATCCCATGCCGATCTCCCGTGTCGCGAATCGTTTCGTCGTCCACGGACGTTAGCGGTGAGACTCGTTCGCCGTCAAGCCGTTCGTCTCACGTCGATCCCGCAGCTTCGCGCCGATCGCCTTGGCGTCGGAAAACCAGCATGCATGTCGAGGATCTGCCTCGGCGCCCGGCGGCGCGCGACCGGATATCGTCAAATAGCACGCGAGAGCCGGGCAGGTCAGAAGTTGGGCGTTCGGCCAGCGCCCTGGCCGATTGGCATGTTTCTTTCTAGGGTCCCAGGCGGAAGCGGTCCACGCGGTTCATGGAGAAGACGGTTTGTTCGAGCTCAAGGGACTCATCATCGATTCGCCCCAGATCGAACACATCCTTGCGGGACGCAAGCGTTGGGAAATGCGCGCGGCCGGTACCCGCCAGCGCGGCACGATCGCCCTGATTCGCCGCGATTCGGGCGCGGTGGTCGGCGTTGCCGATCTGATCGATTCGCTCGGACCCCTGACCGAGAACGAGTTGCTTGCAACCGGCGCACTGCATCTGATCCCGAGCCAGCGGCTGCGCTCCATGGCCGTGGTGAAGTACCGCTACGCCTGGGTGCTGGACAATGCGCGCCCGCTGTCGACGCCCATCAGCTACCGGCATGCGCCCGGCGCCGTGACCTGGGTGAATCTGAACGCCGAGGTCGTGAACGCGCTGGAAACGAACTGGGTGGTCTAGAGCGCTCTGTGGTCTGGAGCGCTCGGGCCGGCATCGAAGGTTCCGTGAGTCAGCGCGCACCTACGCATTGGAGCTGGCCCGAATAGCGGGTTCGAACGCCGGTCTTGAGCTGTTCGCACAGCTGCTCGCCTTCCTTGCCGGTGACACCCCAGATCACCATGCGCGCGTCGCGCTCGAAGCGCGAGCCGCGCGTGAGACTGAGATACGCGATGTTGATGGGGACGTCATCGAATAACTGCTCGTAGCGCGGCGACAACGCCGGCTTGCAGTCGACCAGCTGCAGCGTGCACTCCCTGCAGTCGATGACCTTGCGCCACACGATCTCCGCGCGCTCGCGGCAGTCGGCTTCATCGGCCATCTTCGCGAACGCCAGCACGTTGATCGTCCGTGAACCGTGCCTGCCACGACGCGAGAGCGTCTGTGTCATACTGCTCCAGCGCCCCAGACCAACCGACGCATCGGGGAGGGAACCATGGCCGATTTCGCGTTGTTTACCGAGAGCGGACGCGTCCGAGCCGCAGTGGACAGTGCCCGCACCGCCTGCGCGAACAAGTTCGTATCGGATCTCGTCGACGCGGCCGGCAACCAGTACGTCGACTTCGTGATGGAAGGCGGCGGCGTGCTCGGCATCGCGCTCACCGGCTACACCTATGTGCTCGAGCAGGCCGGCATCCGCTTCCTCGGCGTCGGCGGAACGTCGGCGGGATCGATCAACGCGTTGATGATCGCGGCGCTCGGCACTCCGGACGAAGCGAAGAGCGAACGCCTGGTGTCCGCGCTGGCCGACATGCCGATGGAGTCGTTCATCGATGGCGACGGCGATGCCCGCGACTTCTCCCGGGCGATCCTCGACAAGGCCGGCATGGTGAAGCTGCTGTGGAAGGCCACGCAGGTGCTCGACAACCTGAAAGAGGATCTCGGTCTGAATCCGGGCGACAAGTTCCTGCAGTGGCTTACCGAGGCGCTGGGCGCGGTCGGCATTCGCACCTATGCCGATCTCGTGCAGAAGCTGCATGCCACCCCGCATGGCTTGCATCGGCGCGACGGCGAGGAGCTCCTGGAAAGTCAGCGCTGCGGCCGGCTTGCGATGATCGCGGCCGACGTCACGACCGAAACCAAGGTCGAGCTGCCGAAGATGGCGCATCTGTATTGGGCCGATCCGGCGAGCATGAATCCAGCCTGCTTCGCGCGCGCATCGATGTCGATTCCGCTGTTCTTCAAGCCGTTCCAGGTTTGCGATTGCCCGCAGGCGCAGGCGTTGCGCGCGGACTGGGAAAAGCTCGCCGGCTACCTGGGCGAGTTGCCCAAGGAAGTTTTCTTCGTCGATGGCGGCATCATGTCCAACTTCCCGATCAACCTTTTTCACCAGCCGCACCGGGTGCCGTCGGCGCCGACGTTCGGCGCGAAGATCGGCATCGACAGGTCCAAGCCGGTGGCGATCACGAAGCCGGCGCAACTGGTCGGATGTATCTTCGATGCCGCCCGCCATACCCTCGACTACGATTTCATCCTGAAAAACCCCGACTACCGCCACCTGGTGAAGATGATCGATACGGGCGACCACAACTGGCTGAACTTCTCGATGTCGAACGACGACAAGCTCGACCTGTTCGCGATCGGGGCGGCGGCGGCGGCCGAGTTCCTCGGCGGATTCGACTGGGAAAACTACAAGAGCATCCGGCGCGATCTCGCCGAGGCATTCAAGAAAAGCACCAGCTGAGGCAACATCCCGCAATAGGATAAAGGGGCCAGGCTCGAGTTCGCGGTGGGATAAAGGGGCCAAGCTCGAATTCGAACCTGGCCCCCTTTCCGGTGCTCTCGCGAGAACTTCGGTTCAGGCCGAGAGGATTACCGTGCCGCTGCCGACGCCGCGCAGCAAACCATCCCGCGCATGCACCCAGATTTCGACCTCGTGCCTGCGCGCCGCACGGGCGGCGACCTTGCCCCGCAACACGATCGCGTCCCCGGCGCGCACGGGGCGAATTCCCTTGTATTCCACCCGCGCGCCGGGCCGAAGCAACGCGTCCGCACCGTAAGCGTTCTCCAGCAGTTCGGCGCAATAGGCGAGGCTCGCCACCCCGGCGTTCGCGGTGCCGCCGAACAGCGTGCGGCGCGCGAAATCGGGGTCCTGGTGCAGGTTCGTACCGATGCGCGGGCGCAGCCGGGTAAGGCTGGCGTAACGATCGATTGCCTCCTGCGTTTCGTGCTTCGTCACCGGCGCCAGCGCATCGGCGGGATCGATCTCGGGCAGCGGCTCCGGCGCAGCCGTTGCCTGCGCCTTTGCGCCGACGCCGGGACCCTCCGGCCAGATCGTCGTGTAGGTGTAATCGAGCAGCGCTTCTCCGGCATCAGTTGTCGCTTCAGTGCGCCACTGGGCGAAACGCTTGCCCCGCCGCTCGAGCTTGTCCTCCAAAAAGACGCGCGAGACCACTGTATCGCCCGGATGGATCGGCCGATACAGCCGCAGCTCGCATTTGGCGTACGGCGTCTGGTACTCGCCTTTTTCCTCGGGGGCGGCAAAACCCTTGGCGTGCATCACTTCGTTGCGGCGCAGCGGCGCCACCATGAAGGCGAAGGACGGCGGAGCAACGAGACGCCCGAATGGACCGCCAGCGGCAACGGTCGCATCGAGGTAGATGGCATCGCGATTTCTCACGGCCTCGCAATACGCCGCGATGTCTTCCTCGCTGACCGTGTGTGTGAACAGAGGTGCCTCGTCGCCGATCGTCGCGACCTCCCAACTGTAGATGGGAAGCGCGAGGATGCGCTCGGCCGCGAGCGTTTGCTCGGAATCGATGCTCATGCAAGTACGAACGTGTTTGCTCGGAGCGCAATTATCGCCCCGCGAGAGAGCGAATCATAGTGCTGCCGAAAGCTGCGGAGAAACACCCTCGCGGCTTTCCGAGCCAAGCGGCGCATGCAGCCAGGGCCCGCAGAGCGATGCCGCACGCCGCCAAAGCAACAGTTCCTACACCTGCGACACTGCACCCCGCAGCTACTTCACCTGCACGTCGCTTCGAATCGCGCGCACGCCGTCGACGCTGTTCGCTGCTTGAACGGCGCGACTCGCCTGGTCGGCGCTGGCAACGAAGCCGCTCAACTGCACCTCGCCCTTATAGCTCTGGACGTTGATGTTCGCCGCCGTTCCGACGCCGACATCGTCTGCAATCGCGGTCTTCACTTTTGCCGTCAACGCCGCGTCGCTTGTGAATTGGCCCGCGTCCCGCCTGCTCGTGTTCGAATCCGTTGCGCAAGCGGAGAGACCCAGGAAAGCCGTGGCCAACAAGGTGGCCAATGATTTGCTGATACGTAGCATGCTCGCCTCCATCGAAAACACCCGGCGAACGGAGGCCGCACGCTCCATGCCTTGGGAAAGCGCCGGTGCAGTGGCACGTTTTGCCTGGCTCAGTTCGAATTCCAGCCCCCGCCCAGCGCCCGCACCAGCGCAACGGTGGTCTGATACCGCGCCGAACGCACCTGCAG
>JBOIEI010000172.1:0-3361 GCA_050741055.1 Burkholderiales bacterium
GATCGGCACGGGCGCGCGCTTGCAGTTTCCGCCAGCCGCGGTACTGCGCCCGCTGATCGATGCCGGCATCGGCTACGAGGTGATGAATACCGCAGCAGCCTGCCGCACGTACGCAATCCTGATGGCCGAAGGCAGGCGGGTGGTCGCAGCGCTGATCGTCGCTGAGTAAGGTATCGGGGCGAGGCGATTTTGCTATGATGCTGTCGACGTGGCGGGTGTGGTGAACCGGCCGAGCCGGAGTCGGCTGGCCGATCGCAGCGTAGCACGGGTCCAGCGTAGCACAAGTTTTGGGGCGCCCAGACCGGGAATTGGGCGGCGGGATGGGGCATGATTCGCGATCGTATCGGCGCAAGTCGTGGCATCCTGCGGCTGCGCGCAAGCAGCGCGCACGTTGCGAAGGCGCGAGCAATCGTTCGCGGCCAGCGCAACCACACGCTGGTGCTGCCGCATCGAGTGGCGGCCGGCGTGTTACGCCGCATTGATCACACATCGGAGCGGCTCCGTTGAAATGGATGCCGACACCAGCCATGCTTCTGCGTTCCATGACGACCGCGACGGCGCTGCGCCCGGCCGACAATGCCGAGGTCGTGTCCGAGATCGGCGCCGTCCGCCTGTCGCGTGCTGACATCCAGACCATGACCTTGCCGCTGGAGCGCGTTTTCGCGCAGGTCAACCGCATCATCCTCGGCAAGGACCATCAGATCCGCATGGCGTTGTCGTGCCTCCTGGCAGGCGGCCATCTGCTGATCGAGGACATCCCCGGCGTGGGCAAGACCACGCTCGCGCACGCGCTGGCAAGCACGCTCGGCCTGGGATTCCAGCGCATCCAGTTCACCAGCGACCTGCTGCCCGCCGACATCATCGGCGTCTCGGTCTACGACCGCGAGGCAGCCTCGTTCAAATTTCATCCCGGCCCGATCTTCACCCAGGTGCTGCTCGCCGACGAGGTGAACCGCGCGACCCCCAAGACCCAAAGCGCGCTGCTGGAAGCGATGGGAGAGCGTCAGGTCACGACCGAAGGCGAAACGCGCGCCCTGCCCGAGCCGTTCTTCGTGATCGCGACCCAGAATCCGTCGCACCAGGTCGGCACCTTTGCGTTGCCCGAATCGCAGCTCGACCGCTTCCTGATGCGCATCCAGCTCGGCTACCCGGGCGCCGATGCCGAGCGCGCGCTGCTGCAGGGCACGTCGCGGCGCACCCTGCTCAATCAGCTCGAGCCCTGTATCGATCCCGAGGAGCTCGCGAATCTCTGTGCCGGCGTCACTCGCGTGCACGCCTCCGCGGCGCTGATCGACTATCTGCAGGCGCTGATCCGTTACACGCGCACCGCCCCCGAGCTCGCGGCCGGCCTGAGCCCCCGGGCCGGGCTCGCACTGCTGCAGGCCGCGCGCGCCTGGGCCTTGATGGATGCCCGCGGCGAAGTGCTGCCCGAGGACGTACAGGCGGTGATCCCAGGCGTGGTCGGACACCGGCTGCATTCGAGCGACCCGCACGGGCGCATCAACGGCGTCGACGTGGCCTCGCGCCTGATCGAGGCCGTAGCCATTCCTTGACGGCTGCCACATCCACGCTCGCCGCCATGCGCGCCATGCCCATTGCATTACGACGCTGGATCGACACCTGGCTGTATCAGCTGCGCGGTCCCCAGCCGGGCCCCATCGTGCTCGGCCACCGGCGCGTATACATCCTGCCGACCTCGCACGGCTGCGTTTTTTTCCTGGTGCTCCTGCTGATGCTCGCCGGCTCGGTCAACTATTCGCTCTCGCTCGGCTTCATCCTCACTTTCCTGCTGGCAGGCCTGGGCGTGAACGGGATGCTGTACACGTTCCGCAACATGGCGAACCTGCGCATTTCCGCCGGCCGGCCACGCTCGGTGTTCGCCGGCGACGTGGTCGAGTTCCCCTTGCGCATCGAGAACGCCACCGGCGTGAGCCGTGCCGCGCTGGAAGCGGTCTCGGCAGCCGGCCAGGCGCATGGCTTCGACGTCGCGGCAGACTCCGATGCCGTGGCGCCGATCGCGCTTCCTGCGCGCAGCCGCGGCCGGCTGGCTATCGGCCGCGTGATGCTGCAGACGCGCTTTCCGCTCGGGCTGTTCCGTGCCTGGAGCTACCTCGAGCCCGATGTCGACTGCATCGTTTTCGCGCGCCCGGAAACTCCGCCGGTGCCCTTGCCCGCGCCTACCGGAGAACGCGGCGAGGGCGCGGCATCGGCGCTCGGCAACGAGGATTTCTCGGGGCTTCGCGCTTATCACGCAGGAGACTCGCCGCGGCGCATCGCCTGGAAAGCCGATGCGCAGAATCGGGGACTCCTCAGCAAGGTATTCAGCGGCCAGGCCGATAGCGAGTTGTGGCTCGACTGGAACGCGTTGCCCGAGTCGATGGCCACCGAGGCGCGAATCTCGCGGCTCACGCGCTGGGTGCTCGAAGCCGATGCGGCCGGCATGACTTACGGCTTGCGCTTGCCGTCGACGGTGATCGAGCCGGCTGCGGGCGCGGGACATCGCACACAATGCCTGGAAGCGCTCGCCCTGCTGCCGCAATGACGACACGGCTCGATCCCCGCAACGTCGCGTGGATGGCGCTGTCCATGGCGCTGGTCACGCTGCCCCACGTCGAGCGCCTGCCGGTCTGGATCACCGCTCTGGCGGCGCTGGCCATCGCCTGGCGGCTCCACCTCGGCTGGAGAGGCGGGGTGCTGCCGCGCAAGTGGCTGCTGCTCACCGTAGTGGCGGGCGCGAGCGCGGGTATCTATCTCAGCTTCGGCACGCTGTTCGGACGCGACGCCGGGGTAGCGCTGCTGGTGGTCATGCTGACGCTGAAGCTGCTCGAGATGGCGAGCATGCGCGATGCCATGATCGTCATCTTCCTTTCCTACTTCGTCGTCCTGACCAACTTCCTGTACTCGCAGACCATCCCGACGGCGCTGCTCATGCTGGTCGGCGTCTGGGTCATCACCGGCACGATGATCGGCTTGCAATGGCGCGCAGGCGCGCTGCGCTACCAGGAGCCATTGCGCTTGTCCGCCATCATGCTGGCGCAGGCCGCGCCCGTGATGCTGGTGCTGTTCGTGCTGTTTCCGCGCGTGCAGGGGCCGGTCTGGGGCTTGCCGCGCGACGCGTTCGCGGGCATCACCGGGTTGTCCGATTCGATGAGCCCGGGCACCCTGAGCCAGCTGAGCCTTTCGGACGCGGTCGCGTTCCGCGTGCAATTCCAGGGCGAGATGCCCAAGCCGAATCAGCTCTACTGGCGCGGGCCGGTGCTGTGGTACTTCGACGGCATGTCGTGGCACATGGGCATGACGTTCGGCACGACCTCCGCCAGCTACGCGCCGGTCGGCACAGGCGCCGCGTACAGCTATACCG
>JBOIEI010000173.1:0-15350 GCA_050741055.1 Burkholderiales bacterium
GCTACCATGGCGCGTGCCCAGTCGAGCACGATCGCCAGGCGCGGCGGCAGCACGTCCTCAGCAGCGTCGAAGCTCACCCAACGGAACTCATCGTGCTCGGGACGCCCCAGCTCCTCGGAGATCGACAGCACGACCGGATCGGACGCCGACTCCGCGATGTAGTAGCGCGCAACCTTGCGGCCCGCATACGGCAGCGTCTCCTTGTACGCCTCGCCCCAGTTGAAACGCAGATCCGCAAGCGAGGTTTCTTCCCACACTTCGCGCTGGGCTGCGTCGCGCGGCGCTTCATCGCCTTCGACCAGGCCCTTGGGAAAATCCCAGTTCCGATAGGCGCGCAGCACCAGGCAGCGCCAGCCTTCCGGAAAGCGCCGCATGACGACCACCCCGGCGGAGAGCGGCGGCAACAGGTCGTTCGGGATCGAAATATTCCGGGCCATGTGGGACCTCCTGCAACTGATCCGGTGATCGGGGGTGGCCGCAGCGCGCTCGAAAACAGGCGATGCGAGCGGGACGGCCTCGGCGTTATAAGATGCGAGTGCGGCGTTCGCAACACCCTGCTGCGAAGACCGCCTGGATTGCAGGCGGCTTTCCTGCTTGACGATCGGAGGCTCGATGAAACTCTACACCACCAAGAACTCGGGCAACGGCTACAAGGTCGCGCTGCTGTTGTCGATGCTGAAGCATCCCTACGAAACCGTCATCGTCGATTTTCCCAACGGCGAGCACAAGCGCAAGCCCTTCACCGATCTCAATCCGCGCTCGCAAGTGCCGGTCCTCGAGGACGAAGGCCGCGTGCTTTGGGACTCGAGCGCGTGCCTGATCTATATCGCGCGCAAGTACGGCGGCGAGCCATGGCTGCCGAACGATCCGGGCGAGATGGGCGAAATCATGCAGTGGATCGCGCTTGCTCTGAACGAGATCCAGTTCGGGCTGCAATACGCGCGCGGAATCGTGCGAGGGATCCGGACCGGTCACTACGAGGAGGGTGCCGAGCTGGGACGCAAAGGGCTGGGCGTGCTCGAGGGACGCCTGCACCGGAACGAGTGGCTGGCGCTGGGACGCCCCACGATTGCCGACATCGCCTGCTATCCGTACACGGCGCGCGCATCCGAAGGCAACATCGCCCTCGACCCCTATCCTGCGGTGCAGGCCTGGGTGAAGCGCTTCGAAGCGCTGCCGGGCTACTTCAAGGTCGGCTGAAACGGCCATTCCTCGAAGCGCAGCGGCGCCCGCGCAGCCGGGCAAGCGTGTGCGGAGCGCAATGGATTCGACCGGCGGGGATCGCGGCGAGCGGTGGGGATGGCTGGGTCGTCTCGCCCTGCGTGCGCCCTGGGTGCCGTGGGCCGTGCTCGGCGTTGGGTTGGTGCTTGCGCTGGCGGGCGCCCGCTCGGCGCACCTTGCCACCGAGACGGACGCACGGCGCGAATTCGTGCGCACGGCGGCGATCCCGATCCAGGGTCTGGAAGGACGCCTGCAGGCCTACGGTGACGTTCTCCATGCGATACGGGGCTTATTCAGTGCCTCGGAGAAGGTCACCCGCGAGGATTTCCGCCACTTCGTGCAGGGTCTGCAGGCGGAACAGCGCTATCCCGGGATCGCGGCCATCAGTTACGCCGTCCGGGTGGGCGGGGATGAACGCAACGCGTTCGAACGGGCGGTGCGATCGGAGTCGTCGCCGTTTGCGACCGGGTTCGCGATCCGGCCCGAGGGCGAGCGTCCCGAATACCTCGTGCTGGACTTCGTCGAGCCGCTCGTACCCAACATCGCCGTTTGGGGGTTGGACGTGATGGCGGATCCGGATCGCCGGGACGCGGTGCTGAGTGCCCGGGATAGCGGCAAGCTGAGCGCCAGCATCGGCGTGAGCTTCCTGCCCGATGCGGGCGCTCGCGAAGCCGGCCTGCTGCTGCGGTTGCCGATCTATCGTGGCAGGCTGGTGCCGTCGTCCCTGGAAGCGCGTCAGGAAGCGTTCATCGGCGTCGCCGGCGCGGCGGTGCGCGTGAGCCAGCTGATGGGCTCCATACTCGGACGTCACGACTGGGTGAACAGGCGCTTCACGCTGCAGGCGGAAAACGGCGCGGTGCTATTCGACAGTCATCCTCGGGGCCGATCGAACCAGGCAATCGGCCTGCATGCCTATGCGCACTTTGCCGTCTCGCAGCAGGTGCGCTTCGGCGACCGGGCGCTGCGGATCAACGTGATTCCGCTCGCCGACCCGTTGTCGCGCGCGCACTATCTGCTCGCCGCCGCGGCCGGGGCTGCGATCCTGGGCGCAGCGATCCTGTTCGCCGCTCTGATCCGTTCCCTGGCCACATCCGAGGCGCGCGCCATCGCGCTGGAAGGCGCGGCTGCCGAGGCCGAGCGCGGCGCCAGGCGCCTGGAGGAAGCGCAGGAGGTTGCGGGGCTCGGCAGCTGGGAATGGATGCTCGGAGCCGAGCACATGGTGTGGTCGGATGAGCTCTACCGCCTGTTCGGGCGCGAGCCGGGCGATCCGGCCAAGCCGACCTTCGAGTTCCTGGAGCGCGAGGTGCTGCGGCCCGAGGACATTGCGGGCGTTCGCGCGGCGTTGCGCCACACGCAGGCCGAGGGGCGGATCAACGAGTTCGAGTTTCGCATTCGTCATCCGGATGGCGCGGTGCGCATCCTGGCCTCGCGCGCGAGCAGGGATACCGATGCCGGCGGCACTGTCGTGCGCATGAAGGGGACGCTGCGGGACGTAACCGAGAAGCGCCAGGCCGAGGAGCGCGAGCGCGAGCAGCTCGCGTTCGTGCAGACCGTGATCGACGCGATCCCGAGCCCGGTGTGCTACCAGGACACGAGCGGGTATTACCTCGGCTGCAACGATGCATTCTGCCGCTATGCCGGCCGGCGACGAGACGAGATCCTCGGCCGTACCGCGTACGACCTACTGCCGGCCGAGCAGGCGGATTTGTTCGAGCGCAAGAACGCCGACATGCTGCGCGACGGCGGCGCGCAGACGTTCGAAGCCCGCCTCACCGTGAACGGCCGCGACTACGACGTGCTGATGCACCGCGCAGCCTATCCGCGCCCGGACGGGTCCATCGGCGGCATCGTCGGCGTCGTCACCGACATTACCGAGCGCAAGATGGCGCAGGCGCAGCTCGCCAGCATGGTGGAGGAGCTGACGCGCAAGAACGAGGAGGCGCGCGCCATCGCGGCGCTCGGCGAAGCGCTGCAGAGCTGCCTCAGCGTCGAGGAAGCGCTCGAGGCCCTGTCCAAGACGCTGCCGGAAACGCTGCCGGGCACCCGCGGCGTGCTCTACATGATGGATGCAACGGGGATGCGGGTGCAGCGCGCCGCCGCATGGGGCTCACAGGCGCAGGTGCACGATGTGTTCACGGCCAACGACTGCCTCGCCTTGCGCCGCGGCCAGGCCCGCTGCGTGACGGACACCGCGCGCGAGCTCAATTGCCGCCACTTCACCGGCACGCTGCCGGGGAGCTACGGTTGCATCCCGCTATTCGCGCACGGTGACATCCTCGGGCTGCTGCACCTGCAACCCGAGGAAGGCCCCGGAGCCACGCACTGCGACCGGGTCCAGCTGCTCCAGCTCGTCACGACCATCACCGAGCACGTGGCGCTCGCGCTGGCGAACCTCGGCTTGCGCGAGCGGCTGCGCGAGCAGGCGACCCGTGATGCGCTGACCGGACTCTACAACCGCAACTACATGCACGAATGGCTCGATCTGGAGCTGCACCGCTCGCGCCGCAACGGCCAGTCGATCGCGGCCATCCTCGTCGACGTCGACCACTTCAAGCGCTTCAACGACACTTTCGGCCATGATGCGGGCGACCAGGTCCTGCGCGAGGTGGGCGCGCTGCTCAAGGGCCTTGCACGGCGCTCGGACGTCGCTTGTCGAATCGGCGGCGAGGAGCTGGTGGTGCTGCTGCCGAACGCGACCTCGCAGGCGGCGCGTCGCCGGGCGGAGGAGTTGCGCGCCGCGATCGCAACCTTGCGTCTGGAGCACGCGGGCCGGCCCCTGGGGGCCATCACCGTGTCGGCCGGCGTCGCCTCGTTCCCCGACAGTGCGAGCGACCTGACGACGCTGCTGAAGGCGGCCGACGAGGCGCTCTACGAGGCGAAGCGCGGCGGCCGCGACCGGGTGGTGGTGGCGGTCGCGCGCGGCAGCGCCGCGCACCAGGAATCCGCGCGGGATCGGGTGGCGAGATGAAACGCAAACGGTACGAAACGCTGCTCGCCCCGCTTCAGCTGCAGCTGGAGAACATCGCGCGCTGGCTGCGACACGAGAAAAAGCGGCTCGTGATCGTGTTCGAAGGCCGCGATACGGCCGGCAAGGGCGGCTGCATCAACGCGATTGCCGAACGGCTCAATCCGCGCCAGGTGCATGTCGCCGCGCTGGCCAGCCCGAGCGAGCGCGAGCGCACGCAGTGGTACTTCCAGCGCTACGTCGCGCACCTTCCCGCCGCCGGCGAGTGGGTCATGTTCGACCGCAGCTGGTACAACCGCGCGGGTGTGGAAAAGGTAATGGGCTTTTGCAGCGACGCCGAGTATGCGCTGTTCCTGCAACAGGCGCCGGTATTCGAGCGCATGCTGGTGGAGGACGGCATCCTGCTCTTCAAGTATTGGCTCGCGGTGGACCAGGATGAGCAGGAAGCGCGCTTCGCCGAGCGCGCACAGGATCCGTTGAAGCGCTGGAAGCTGTCGCCGATCGACCTGAAGGCGAGGCAGGTGTATGCCGAGTACGGGCGCGCGCGCGATGCGATGCTGCGTGCGAGCCACAGCCGTCACGCGCCATGGCATATCGTCGAGTTCGACGACCAGCGCCGCGGGCGCTTGAATCTCATCCGCCACCTGCTCGAGCATGTGCCGGACGTGGCCCTGGAGGCCGAGCCGCTGGAGCTTCCGCCGCTCGGGCACAAGCCGCTGCAGGAGCGTTACACGGCGAAGCTGAAGCCGATTCGGCCGTACTACTGACCACCCGTGGGCGCGTCGCGCGCGCTGACGAGGGCGGTCGCGCTACGCCCGTACCTCGGGTTGCTCGGGAAGCACCGCCCATTCCGGCTCCTCGAACTCGCCGAGGAGCGTCGTCTCGCAATTTCTTGCGTGCTTCTCGAGGATGGCCCGCACGGTGGCATCGCGCCGATCGTCCTTCGCATCGCGATGCGCCTTGGAGTCCCAGTGCGCGATGGCGAGCAGCGTATCCGGCGCGCCGATCTTGCGCTGCAGGTAGGTGCCCCGAGCGCCCGGTGTGCGCTGGATGATCCGGCTCGCCTCGACCCACGCAGCGGCGTATTCCTCGACCGTGTAGCCGGGCTTCATGCGGACTTCGAAGATGAACTTCATGGCGGCTTGCCCGAAAAATGGAAAAGGAAGACGGAAAAGGCGAAGGGCCTCCCGCCCTTGGCAGGCGGAAAGCCCCTCACCCTTTTCGCGAGGTCTTTTCGCGAGGTCGTGCTTCTAGCCGACGTGCTTGCGCAGGAACTCCAAACTGCGGCTCTTGGCGAGCTTGGATGCGTCGGCGTTGTACGAGCCGCGCTGGTCGCAGTTGAAGCCGTGGCCGGCGGGGTAGAAGAAGTGCTGCTGATCCTTGTGCGCCGCCGCGACTTCCTTCGCCTTGTCCAGCGGGATCGACTGGTCGGTCTCGCCCCAGTGGAACATCACGGGAACCTTGGGCTTCTCGCCAATCAGGCCAGGGATGCCGCCGCCATAGTAGGCGATCGCGCAGGAAAGGCCGTCGACACTGGAGGCCGACTTCCACGACACGGTCCCGCCCCAGCAGTAGCCGACGATGCCGACCTTGCCGGCGGATTTGACATCCGCCAACGCGGCCGCCACGTCCTTGATCGCGTCGTCCAGCTTCATCTTCTGCATGGCGCCGCGTCCGATCTCGATGTCGGCCGGCGTATAGCCGATGTCCAGGCCCGGCTGCACGCGGTCGAACATGGCCGGCGCGATCGCGAGGTAGCCTTCCTTGGCATAGTCGTCGGCGACAGCGCGGATGTGCGAGTTGACGCCGAAGATCTCCATGATCACGATCAGCGCGCCGCGCGGTTTCCCGGCAGGCTCGGCGCGGTATGCCGAGAACTTGTGGCCGTCGGCCGCGGTGAGTTCGATGTTCTTGCCCATTGCTTTCTCCTTTTCCGTGGGTCAATCGCGAGCGATGTCGCTCGCCCTCAGGCGCGGCGAGGGCGGCCGGGGCCGTTCGCCGCACGCCATGGCAGTGCTGCAGCCGGCGCGTTGTTCGCCGGCAGCTCCGCATTTCAGCCGGCGCGCTTTACGCCGGCAGCTCCAAGTCGGCGATGGCCGCCGCCAGGAAGCGTCCCGCTTCGCCGCCGGTCACGCAGCGGTGATCGAACGTGAGCGACAGCGGCAATACGCGGTGGACCACGGGCTGGCGATTGCGCGCCACCACTTCGTCGCGCACGCGCCCGGCCCCGAGGATTGCGACCGTCGGCGGCACCACCACCGGCGAAGCGTAGCGACCTGCGATGGTGCCATAGTTGGACAGCGTGATCGTGTTGCCGCGCAGATCTTCTGGGGGCACCCGGCGTGCCTGCGTATCCGCGATCAGTCGCTGCAGCGCAGGCGCCAATTGTTCCGGCGCCATGGTATCCGCGTTGCGCAGCACGGGTACGAACAGTCCATCCGGCGTATCGACCGCCAAACCGAGATCGACTTTCCGGATGATGTGGCGGCCGATCGTCTTACTATCGTACCACGCGTTCAAACCCGGTTCGGCGCGTGCACCTGCGATCAAGGCACGCACGAGCCGCAGCAGAATGCGCGTGCCGGGCGCCCAGGCTTCGATGTCGGCATCGTCCATGAGGGTCGCGCCGGCGACTTCCGCATGCGCCAGCGTCATCGCCTGCGCCATGAAGCGGCGCGTGCCGCGCAGCACCTCCTGCGGTCCGACCTCGGCCAGGATGCGCGCGGCACGATTCACATCGGCGGCTGTGAGGAGCCCGTCGGCGCCGGTCGGGGTGACCATGGCCAGGTCGACGTTGAGCTTGCGCGCGAGCGCACGCACGGCAGGCGTCGCCTTGATGCCCGCGGTCGGAACCGGTGCGATGCTCTGTTCGGCGATAACCTGGCCGGTGGACTCCACCTTGCCGACCACCGTGGTGCTTTCCTGCTGCGCCTCTTCGCCCTCGAAGCCGACCAGCGGTGCGCCGAGGTGCGCGATGTCGCCCGGCTTGCCGAACAGCCGCGTGACCTTGCCGGCGTAAGGTGCGGGGATATCGACCAGCGCCTTGGCGGTTTCGACCGAGACCATCGGCTGGTCGGCCTTCACCTGGTCGCCGACCGCGACGTGCCACTGCACGATCTCCGCTTCCTGCAAGCCTTCGCCGAGGTCGGGCAACTTGAAGATCCTCATCGCTTCGATCCTTTACTTCGCGCGATCACGCGCGGCTCCTCTCGATGCCTTACGCTCCGTCATCCGAACGCGAGACACTTGCGCACCGCATCCAGGATGCGTTCGGTGCCAGGCATGTACACGGCCTCCAGGCGCGAGAGCGGAACGACGACGTCATAGGACGCGACCCGCGTCACCGGCGCGAACAGCGACAGCAGCCCGTGCTCGGCCAGATTGGCCGCAATCTCGGCCGCGAAGCTGCCGCTGCGCGGCGCTTCGGTCACGACCACGCAACGCCCGGTCTTCGCCACCGATGCCAGTATCGTGTCCATGTCGAGCGGGCGCAGGGTCGCCACGTCGATCACCTCGGCGAACAGGCCCTCCTGCTCCAGACGACTTGCGACCTGCAGCGTCTCGTGCACCATCGCCCCCCAGGTGACCAGGGTGATGTCCGTACCTTCCCGCAACGTGAAGCAGGTGTCGAGCGCGAGCGGCTTGCCGTCGTCTTCCACCTCTTCCTTGAACAGCCGGTAGAGCCGCGTGGGCTCCAGGAACACCACCGGATCGGGGTCCTGGATCGCTGCGAGCAGCAGCCCGTATGCCCGCCGCGGCGAGGAGGGATAGACGACGCGGATGCCCGGGATGTGGGCGAACATCGCCTCCGGGCTTTCCGAATGATGCTCGGGCGGATGAATGCCGGCGCCGCATGGGGTGCGCATCACCATCGGACAGGATATCCGGCCTTGCGTGCGATGGCGCATGCGTCCGGCATGATTGAGGATCTGGTCGATGCAGACGTAGCCGAAGCCGGAGAACTGGATCTCCGCGACGGGCTTCAGCCCTTCCGCGGCCATGCCGATCGTCATGCCGGTGATGAGCTGTTCGGCCAGCGGGGTATCGATCACCCGCTCGGGTCCGAAGCGCTCCAGCAACCCGACAGTGGCGCGAAAGACGCCGCCGTCGGTTCCGACATCCTGGCCCAGCACGAGCACTTCGGCATCGTCGGCCATGGCGCGAGCGAGCGCCAGGTTGACCGCCTCAACCAGCGTGTGTGGCATCGGCCGTTCCTCCGGCGAGCGCCTGGCTGCGCTGCGGCGCCAGCGCAGCCGGCAGCGAAGCGTACAGCTGGTCGAACATCTGCGCGGGCGTGGGCGCAGGGTGGTCCAGGTAGGCCTGGGTCGCTTCCTGCACCTGGTCAGCGCAGCGCTTGAGCAGAGCCTCCTCGTCGCTCTTGCTCCAGGCCTCGATGCCGAGAAGGTAGTTGCGCAGCCGCCCGATCGGTTCGCGCTGCCAGGCCGCCGCGACTTCGTCCGCGTCGCGATAGCGGCTCGCATCGTCCGCCGTGGTATGGTCGGCGAGCCGGTAGCTCACCGCCTCGATCAACGTGGCGCCGCCGCCGGCGCGCGCGCGCTCGATCGCTTCCAGCGCCACCTGGCGAACGGCGACCAGATCGTTGCCATCGACCTGGACGCCAGGGATACCGGCCGCGATCGCCTTCTGGGCGAGCGTTGCCGCAGCGCTTTGCACCTTGCGCGGCACCGAGATCGCCCATTGGTTGTTGGTCACGACGAACACCAGCGGCAGCTGCCAGGTTCCGGCGCCGTTGAGCGCCTCGTAGAACTCGCCCTTGGAGCTGGCGCCATCGCCGATCATGCACACCGCGACCCTCGGCTGGCGGCGCAGCTTCATTGCATACGCAGCGCCCACGGCGTGACAGCAATGCGACGCGATCGTGATGCAGACGGGAAAGTCCGTGCGCGCCACGGCGTAGTTCGAGCCGCGCTCGTCACCGCCCCAGTAGAGCAGAATCTCGAGCATGCTCACGCCCCGGGCGAGCTGCGCCGCAGTCTCCCGATAGGTGACCAGCAGGCTGTCCTCGGTGCGCATGGCGGACGTGACGCCGATGTCGATCGCTTCCTTGCCGAGCCCCGAGGCGAAGGTGCCGAGCTGACCCGTGCGCTGCAGCGCGAGCATTTTCTGGTCGAAAGCACGCGCAAGCACCATCTGGCGGTAAAGCGAGACGAGCAGCTCGGGCTCGCGCGCGGATTCGGGAAGCGTTTGCAGCGCACGCCCCTGAATGTCGAGATACTGTCGCGCTTCGATCTCGAAGCGGCCGACAATCGTCATCGTGGACTCCTCGCGTGGGATGCGGCCATTGTCGCTGGTTTGCACTGCAGCGACAACCGAGCGGCTGCTTCCTCACGCAACATGAAGTCGATACCATACTGTTGCCGGCGGCGCGTGCCGTCGATCGGAATCCATCTGCCGTGAACCCCGAAGCCGACAGCGAGCGCGTGCGTATCGACAAGTGGCTGTGGGCCGCGCGTTTCTTCAAGACACGCTCGGCGGCAGCGCAGGCGGTCGACGGCGGCAAGGTGAAGCTCGGCGACGAGCGGGTCAAGCCGGCGCGGGTGCTGCGCATCGGCGACCGGCTCGCGATCCGCATCGGCGCCTTCGAATGGCTCGTCACGGTGCGCGCTCTTTCGGATCGTCGCGGGCCGGCGCCGATGGCGCGCGAGCTGTACGAGGAGGACGAGCAAAGCCGCAGCCTACGCATCGCCGCGGTCGGAAGGTTGCGCGCCGGCTTCGAGCCCGAGCCCGAGCACGGCGGGCGGCCGGAGAAGAAGCAGCGCCGCGACCTGCGCCGAGTGCGCGGCTATTGATGGCGCTGCAGCGCCACGGCACGCGCAGCAGCCAGCCTCCGGGGCAACCGGATGTCACCATCGTCGAGGTCGCCGCGTCGCAGGCGCGGCGCACGACGCTGGTCGTGCTAGGCATCTTGCTCATCATCGCAGTCGCGCTCGCCACCTACTTCGGCGTCAAGGCGAGCCTCAAGGAGATGCGTGGGGTCAACCTGCAGTCGCGGCTCGACGCCGAGCTGCGTGCGCTGGAGGTCTGGGTGGCGCAGCGCTCCAACGTCGTGGAACGCTGGGCCGAGGACGAGCGCGTGCGTGCGCGGGTCCAAAGCCTGGTCGCTCGCAACGGCGCTGCGGGCGCTCCCGCAGCGCCGTGCACCGTTCGCGAGGCACAAGAGCTTGCAGAGCTGCTGCAGCCGGCGCTCGAAGTCCGGCGCTTCGATACCTACGACGTGATCGATCGCGGCGGCCTGATCGTCGCATCGCACGACCCGGCGCGCTGCGGGATGCGCGTGAGCAGGCGCAAGTTCCTCGGCGCGCTGGAACGCACCTTCAACGGCAAGACGAGTTTCCTGCGGCCCTTCACCGAGCAAGAACGCTTGCCCGAGCGGGCCGATGCCGCCAGCCACGATCCGCATGTCTGGTTCGAATCGCCGGTACGCGGCACGCGCGGCGAACCGGTCGCGGCGCTCGGGTTCGCAGAGCCGGCCGAGGCGGAGTTTGCATCGCTCCTGCGTGGGGCGCGCACCGGAGAAACGGACGAGATCTACCTGTTCGACGCGCGCGGCGTCATGGTTTCGGACAGCCGCCATGGCGACGAGCTTGCGGCAGCGGGCCTGCTGGAAGCCCAGGCGCGCGGTCACACGATGCTGCGGGTGCAGGTGCGCGACCCCGGTCCCGAACCGGGCAGCGGCGAGCGCTCGGCCCAACCGCTGACGCGGCTGGCGGCCGTCGCCATCGCCGCCGAGGACGACCGCGACCCGCAGCGCCAGCGTGGCGTACTGCTGAAACCGTATCGCAATTACTTCGGCGTCGAAGTGGTCGGCGCCTGGCGCTGGCTTTCCGCGTACGAGCTCGGAGCGGCGCTGGAGATCGAGGCACAGGAGGCCTACGCGCCGGTCCAGTTTCTGGAGCGCGCGTTTGCCGTCGTGCTCGCGCTGTCTGCCGCCACGATGGTGGGCATCGTGTTTTCCCTGCGCGCGACGCTGCGCCTGCGCCGCGGGCTCGGCAGCTTCCGGCGGCTGGGGCATTACCGGCTCATCCGCGAGATCGGCGAAGGCGGAATGGCCTCGATCTACCTCGGCCGGCACGCGCTGTTGAAGCGCCCGATCGCGATCAAGATCCTAAAGCGTGCCCTCGCCACGGACGAGATGATCGCGCGCTTCGAGCGCGAGGTGCAGGCTGCGAGGCAGCTCAACCATCCCAACACGATCGAGATCTACGACTACGGTCGCACGCGCGCCGGGGATTTTTACTATGTGATGGAGTATCTGGATGGCATCACGCTGTCGTCGCTGGTGGCGCGCGACGGTTCGCTGGGTCCCGCGCGCACGATCTATCTCATGCGCCAAGTCTGCGCGGCGCTCAAGGAAGCGCATGCGCAGGGCGTGGTCCATCGCGACATCAAGCCCGAGAACGTCATGGCGTGCATGCGCGGCGGCGAATACGACGTGGTGAAGATTCTCGATTTCGGTCTGGTGAAGAGCATGCGCGACGAGGTGAGCCGCGATGTCACGGGCGCGATCAAAGTGCTCGGCACGCCTGCCTACATGGCGCCGGAGCGCTTCGGCTCGGATGCGGCGGTCGACGAGCGCGCGGACATTTACGCCGTCGGCGCCGTTGCGTACATGCTACTGGCGGGCAAGCGCATCTTCCACGAAGCGAGCGGCGAGGACCTGCAGGTTCGCATCGTGCATTCGCCCGTGCCGCGGCCCTCGGAGGTGAGCGGGCAAGCCGTGCCGGACGCCCTGGAGACGCTGGTGCTGCGCTGTCTCGCGAAGAAGCCCGACGAGCGGCCTGGGAGCGTCGGCGAAGTCCTGGTTACACTGGAGCAGTTGGGGTTGAGTCATCCCTGGGGCCAGGCGCAGGCCGAAAGCTGGTGGCAGGCTTATCGGCACGAGCTTGATACGAATACGCAGGAGACGGTATGAAGCTCGGTTTTTTCACGATGCCGATGCACCCGCCCGGGCGCAATCTGACCGAAACGCTGAGGGAGGATCGGGAAGCGGTGATCCTTGCCGACCGGCTGGGCTATTGCGATGCGCTGATCGGCGAGCACGTCACCGATGTCTGCGAATCGATTCCCTCGTGCCTGAGCTTCATCGCCCACGTCGCGCCCGAAACGCGCCAAATCAGGCTTGGCAGCGGCACCGTGAACTTGCCCAACAATCACCCGGCGCAGGTCGCCGCGCACGTCGCAATGATCGATCATCTGCTGGAAGGCCGCTTCCTCTTCGGCATCGGTCCGGGCGGTCTGCGCTCGGACATGGAGGCGCTCGGCAACCTCGATCGCGACCGCAATGCCATGTTCGTCGAGGCGATCGATCACATCCTCGCATTGTGGACGACCGATGCGCCGTACCGGCGCGAGGGCCGCTTCTGGAACGTGAGCACCGAGAAGACGCTCATCCGCGATGCGGGACAGGGCGTGATGATCAAGCCCTATCAGCAGCCGCATCCGCCTATCGTCGTGACCGTCGTGGTGCCGCACTCGAAGGGCTTGGTGGCGGCCGCGCAGCGTGGCTGGACGCCGATCACGGCGAACTTCCTGCAACCGAAATGGGCGGCGACCCACTGGCCGATGTACGAGCAGGGCTGCCGCCTGGGCGGGCACACGGTGCGGTCATCGGACTGGCGCGTGTGCAAATCGATCTTCGTCGCGGACGATGAAGCGACCGCGCGCCGTTATGCCAAGAGCGCGGACGGTCCCTACGGCTTCTATTTCTGGAACCTGCTGACCAAGCGCCGATCGTCGACCGGCAATGCCGACATCTTCAAGCACGATCCTGCGCTGCCCGAAGCCGCAGTGACCGTGGACTACATGCTGGAACATCTGGTCATCGCCGGCACGCCCGCGAGTGTGGCCGAACAGATTCTCGCGTTCCGCGAGACGGTGGGCGATTTCGGCACGCTGCTCTACTGCGGCCACGACTGGGCGGACCCAAAGCTCGCCCGCCGCTCGATGGAGCTCATGGCCGAGCAGGTGATGCCGCAGGTGAATCGGGCGATCGGATGAAAGGTGGCGTTGCGGCTGGGTGCCCCTTGCGCGGCGGTGGGCAGGCGTGAAGGTTGAGGGCTAGCAGCGAAGGGGATTTCATGGCGCGAGGCAGGCAGCGTTTTGCGGGTAAGGTAGTTCTGATCACGGGGGGCAGCGGCGGGCAGGGGCGCGTGCAGGCCCGCCTGTTCGCCGAGCAGGGGGCTGCGGTCGTGCTGACCGATGTCGTGCCAGCGCCGGGCAAGGCGGCCGCGGCCGCCATCCGCAAGGCGGGCGGCGCGGCGACGTTTCTCGCGCTCGACGTGGTCGCGGCCACAAGCTGGCAGCAGGCGATGCGCAAGGTGCGCCGCGCACACGGTAGGCTCGATGTCCTCGTCAACAATGCCGGTGTGGTGAGCCGCACCAGCGTGCGCACGATCCCGGCGCACGAATGGCAGCGCGTGATCGACATCAACCTCACCGGCCCCATGCTCGGCATTCAGACCGCGGCGCCGCTCATGCGCGATTCCGGCGGCGGATCGATCGTGAATATTTCTTCGACGGCGGGACTGCTGGGCCATCCGGGGGTCGCCTATGCCGCGAGCAAGTGGGGCCTGCGCGGGGTGACCAAGTCGGCTGCGCTGGAGTTGCTCGACTGGGGCATCCGTGTGAACTCGGTGCATCCGGCGCAGGTGACCGATACCGGCATGGCTGCGAGCGCGACGCCCGGCTATCGCTATGCGAACGAGCGCGTCATGCCGCTCAAGCGCGCGTCGCGTCCCGACGAGGTCGCTCAAGCGGTGCTGTTCCTGGCGAGCGACGACGCCAGCTACATCAATGCCGCCGAGATCGTGGTCGACGGCGGCGCCGTGTCGATCGGCATGCCGCGCGTGCGAACCTTGCTGGAAGAAGACTTTGCGGCAGCAGCGAGCAGACGATGAGCGCCCGTGTCGCGGCGACCCGATGCGTCGCCGACCATGAGCGATAATGCGATCGTTCGCGCGACGCGGCGTGAAACTCGAATGCATTCGCACGCCGCAGGCCGACGAACGCGGTCATGCCGATAATCGAGGAGGAGGTGTCGTGAAAACTTTCGCTCTACCGATGGCAGTCTCGTTGGCCGCCGGCGCATTGGCAGCGAGCGCGGCGTTGGCGCAGGACTATCCGACCAAGCCGATCCGCTGGATCATCCCGTATTCTCCCGGTGGCGCGACCGACATCACCGCGAGGACTCTTGCGCCCCATATGTCGCAGGCGCTTGGGCAGCAGGTGGTGGCCGAGAATCGGGCTGGCGGAGCGGCGATCCCGGGCTTCGACCTGGTGGCGAAAGCGGCGCCTGACGGCTACACGATGCTGCTCGCGAACATCGCATTCGCGGCGAATCCGAGTCTGTTCAAGAAGCTTCCGTTCGACGTGCAGAAGGACTTCACCCCGGTGAGCAAGGTGGCCGTGGTGCCGATGGTGGTCGCGGTGCATCCGTCGCTGCCGGTCAAGACGTTCGACGATCTCATTGCGCTCGCGCGCAAGAACCCGGGCAAGCTCAACTACGGTTCCGCGGGCAACGGCAGCGCCAATCAGCTGACCACGGAAGTGTTCCGCAGCTACACCAAGGTCGACATGGTGCACGTACCATTCAAAGGCGGCGGCCCCGCGGTAGTCGCACTGGTCGGCGGCCAGATCGACTTGCTGTTCGCCACCATCAGCTCGTCCTCCGCGCACATCAAGGACGGCCGGTTGCGCGCCCTGGCGCTCACCTACTACAAGCGCTCGTCGACCTTGCCGGACGTGCCGACGCTGCAGGAGCTGGGGCTCAAGGACTACAACTACAACGAATGGCAGGTCGTCGTTGTACCCGCCGGTACGCCGCGGCCGATCGTGGATCGGCTGAACAAGGCCATTGTCGGGGCGCTCGCCGATCCGAAAGTGAAGGCCCGCATGCTCGAGCTCGGCAACGAGATCGAGGGCACGACGCCGGAAGAGGCGGTCGCGTTCCTGAAGAAGGAATGGGCCCTGTGGCCGCGCGTCATCAAGGAAGCCGGGATCAAGGTGGTCAACTAGATGGCGGAACGTACCGCGCTGGTGATCGGCGCGACCGGCGTCACGGGCACGCCGATCACCGAGGAATTGCTGGCGGCGGGCTGGCCGGTATACGCCGTATCGCGGCGAACCCCGATGCTGCGCGCGGGCC
>JBOIEI010000174.1:0-3381 GCA_050741055.1 Burkholderiales bacterium
TCACCGTGCCGATCGGTGATGCGGCCGCGGTGCGCGCTGATTTCCACCACCCGGCTGTAGCGCGATTCGCCTTTCTGCTGCAGGAAATCGTTGTTCAACCCTTGCAAATACACAGCCCGAACGACCAACGCCAGCATCCATGCGAGCAGGATGGCGAGCAGCAGGCGCGAGCGCCAGATCGGAAAGCGCAGCCGCAATACCGGATTCGCGGCCGAGCTCATTTCGCCGCCACCTGCTCGCCGGGAACGAGCATCTGGAGCCGGTCGGGACCGAGCGCCCGCATGTTCAATTGCGCGCTCGCTACCTGCTCGATCCGCGACTGCATGCCCCAGGTGCTGGCTTCGAGCTGAAGCTGACCGAACTCGATGTCCAGTTGCTTGGCGCGGGAACGCTCCTTTTCCAGCGCGACGAAAAGCTTGCGCGACTGGTGATGCGCGGCCACCGTCGCGAGCGCGCAGGCGATCGCGACCGCCAGCAGAAGGAGATTCAGCCGCGCCACGTGCTTCTCCTGAGCGCTGCAAGCCTCGGTGCGCCACGATGCCGCCCGCGGCATGGGCTTACGACGGGGCCGATGGGCGCGGCGCTCATAGGCGTTCGGCCACCCGCATGACGGCGCTGCGGGAGCGTGGATTGGCCGCGACCTCGCGCGTGGATGGCCGAACCGGCTTGCCGACGATGCGCGCCCGTGGCCGCGGCAGATCGCGCGCTCGCACCGGCAGGTCCGGCGGTAGCCGGTCGGCTGCTGCCTGGTCGCGCATGAACCGCTTGACGATCCGGTCCTCGAGCGAATGGAAGCTCACCACCACGAGCCGGCCGCCCGGGCGCAAGGCTTCGAGCGCTTGCGGCAACACTAGCGCCAATTGCGCAAGCTCCTGATTGACGTGAATCCGTACAGCCTGAAAGGTGCGCGTCGCCGGATCCTGGCGAGCCTCGCGTGTGCGGACCGCCTTTGCCACGATCGCGGCAAGCTCGCGTGTGGATGCAACAGGTCGCTGCGCTCGAGCCGCAACAATCGCTGCTGCAATCTGTTTAGCAAACCGTTCTTCGCCATAGCGCGCGATTACCTCCCGGATCTCGCCCTCGCCGGCAGCGGCCAGCCACTGCATCGCACTCTCACCGCGGCTCGTATCCATGCGCATGTCGAGCGGGCCTGAATGCCGGAACGAAAAGCCGCGCTGCGGATCGTCGAGCTGCGTGGACGAAACACCGAGATCGAGCAGAACGCCGTCCACCGCGTCGATGGCAAAACGCGCAAGGACGTCCCCGAGCTCGGAAAAGGCTGCGTGCACGATGTCGAAGCGGCCATCGAGGATGTCCCTGCCTGCGCTAACGGCTGCCGGATCGCGATCCAATCCGATCAGCCGACCTTCCGTACCGAGCCGCGCGAGAATCGCCCGGCTGTGTCCGCCACGTCCGAACGTGCAGTCGACGTAGATGCCTTCCGCGCGCACGTCGAGCGCGCTTACCGCTTCTTCCAGCAGCACCGGCGCGTGCTGCAATGACGTCGTCATCTAAAGCGAGAATTTTTCCATTCCCGGCGGCAGCAGGCTGTCGCCCTGCGCCACGATCTGCTCGATCTGCTGTTCCCACTGCTCGTTGTTCCAGATCTCGAAGTGGGTGCCCTGCCCGACCAGCACGACGCGCTTTTCGAGCGAGGCGTAGCGGCGCAACTCGGGCGGGATCAGCAGCCGGCCGGCCGAGTCCATTTCCACGTCCTTTGCAAAACCCACCAGAAGCCGCTGCACCAGGCTCGTTTGGCGATCCAGGCTGGAAAAGCTCATGATTTGCGCCCGGATCGGCTCCCAGGCCGGGCGGGGATAGAGCAGCAGGCAGCGGTGCGGGTGGGCCGTCGCAACGAGCCGGCCCTCGGCTTGCGCCAGAAGCAGCTCGCGATGCCCGGTCGGGACGGCTAGACGCCCCTTGGCATCGAGATTGAGCTCGCTTGCGCCTTGAAACATGCCGGTTGGTCCTGAAAATACACCAAAACCCACTTTCTTCCACAATTTCCCACTCTATACATGTGGGCTCCGGCGGTCAAGCGGCATCCCGCAAATTTTTTCAATGATCACAAAGGTTTATGGTATTCCGCCGGCGGAAACGTGGCGGCGGAATAATTAATGAAATATCAAAGAGTTACGGCTTGAGCCCGCCCGGGCTCGTGACGCTGGAAGGTCAGTGTGTGAAATAATGCACGGAAAAGGGGAAGCCAGCCGGTAAGCCGGGTTCTGTCGCGGACAGCCATTCCTCTTGGCGTGCGGTTACCCGCACGCTCCAGCGACCTACCCGAGGGCAGCGCGAGCCACGCTATCGCCCCCTACGCGGTCTTGCTCCGGATGGGGTTTACCCTGCCGTTCGTGTTGCCACGAACGCGGTGCGCTCTTACCGCACCATTTCACCCTTGCCAGCCCGGGAGGGCTTCGGCGGTGTATTTTCTGTGGCACTTTCCGTCGCCTCACGGCGCCCGGCCGTTAACCGGCATCCTGCTCTTTGGAGCCCGGACTTTCCTCTGCTTAATGCTATTGCTAACACTACGCAGCGGCTGTCTAGCCGACTTCCCGCTGCTAGGTTAGCACGCATACGCACGTTCAGTCCGGGCCGCCCGGACTTTTGGCTCCGACATCACATGGCTCCTCCGCCGCAATGTGAGTCTTCACCGCAATATTGCTTCCTACGTTCGCATTATTGTGGCTCCGACTAACATGCTCGCTTTGCGCAGGCATGTGAGTCTGCGCCGCAATACTGCTTCCGCCGTTCGCATTATTGTGGCTCCGACATCACATGGCTCCTCCGCCGCAATGTGAGTCTGCGCCGCAATATCGCGATGTGCCTCTCGCGATATTGTCTCTGCACAGCGCAGCAGCCGTGCGCAGCGGCTGTCTAGCCGACTTCCCGCTGTAACATCGATCCCGCGATCCCACCACAGCATATCGACACGCAGGAAAGCAATCATGGACGAACAATCTCGCATTCAAGCCGATCGGCTGATCGAATTTGCGACCGCGGTATACGAGAGCGAAGGCATGCCGAGCGACGATGCGCGGCTGATCGCGGATACGCTGGTACAGGCGGATCTGTGGGGACACCAGTCGCACGGCGTGCTGCGACTCGGATGGTATCTCGACCGGCTGCGCAACAAGGTGATGCGGCCCACGGCGCAGATCGAACAGCTGATCGACGCCGGCGCGATGGGGCTGGTCGACGGACACGACAGCGTCGGGCAGGTCGTGACGATGCAGGCGACGAAACAGGCGATGCGCCGCGCGAAAGAGCACGGCGTCGGCGTGGTGGGCGTGCGCAACTCGAACCACTTCGGCACCTGCATGTACTACACGCTCACGGGTGCGCGCGAGGACTGCGTGATGCTGCTCACCAGCAACGGCG
>JBOIEI010000175.1:0-1748 GCA_050741055.1 Burkholderiales bacterium
CTCGATCAACTGGTCGCACTGGCGAAGCAGCGTCCCGGAGAGCTCGACTACAGCTCCACGAGCCCCGGCTCGTCGTCGTCGATCACGGCAGCGGCTTTCAAAGCCGCTGCGCATATCGACGTCCTGCACGTGTCGTATCGGACGATGGCATCGGCGCTGACCGACGTCATAGCGGGCCAGGTCCAGCTTTGCATGAGTGTCGGCCCCAATGCGGTCTCCCAGATCAAGGCTGGCAAGGTGCGCGCACTCGCCGCGTCGACGCCGAAGCGTTCGGCGGTGGTGCCCGACGTGCCGACGTTTACCGAGCTGGGTTATCCCGAGGTCGATGTGACGGCGTGGTACGGAATTCTTGCGCGCACAGGCACGCCGCCCGAGATCGTTTCCCGTTTGAGCAAAGCGATCGTCGAAGCGCTGCACAAGCCCGAGTTGCGCACGAAGTATCTCCAGGTTGCGCTGGAACCGGTCGGGAACACGCCGGAGCAGTTTCGAGAGTTCATGCAAGCCGATCTGGTACGCTGGCAAAGGGCAGCCAAGGCGGCTGGTTTCGGACCGAAAAAACCGCGGCCCTGATCCTCTACCGCCACGCCACGACCGCGACCGCATCCCCATCCTGTCTCGTCGCCTCGCGCGGCATTGTTCCCGTAAGAAGCCGAATTTGCACGGCCAATCGGCCCTTTTTGCGCATTGACCCGCGCCGGGGAAGACCCGATACTGCCCGGCACGCCCGCCCTTTCCGCCTGCTATTTCCATGTCTGCGACCCGCGCATGAGCGGCCCGATCGCCATCGAATACGTGCTCGTCTCGGCGCTGCTCGATGCCGCCTGGGGCGCGTATCAGGCCGAGAAGGAGCGGCGCTACGAGGCGGCCTATCGCGAGCAGAATGCCGCGAACGAGCGCGAGCGGGCGCGACGCGACGCCGTTGCCCGGCGAGACGAGGAACGGCGCGCACGCGAAGAAGCCAGGCAGCGCGCCGAGCGTGCTGCCGAGCTCATGCAGCGTGCAAAGGGCCACGGGCGGCGCCTGGAGCGCGCCCGCACCCTGGCCGAAGAAGCGCGCAGGCGCTTTCCGCAGGTGGCGCTCGACGTTCCTGCATTGCCAGCAGCGCCTGCGGATGCGACCGACCCGGAAGCGATCCAGCGCTACATCGACGCGATCGATGCTTGCGCGCGGCTGGTGGAAGAACGCGTCCGCAGCCAGGCTGCGCGTGCGGCGGCCAACCAGGGCCTGGACGAATTGATGCAGGCGATCGAGACGACCGTCGATGCGAAGCCTCGCACCGCGGCCGGACTCCTGGCGCTCTATGCCGAGCAGGTGCGCGCGCTGCAGGCGCCGCACGCGGTGAAATCGATGGATCGGCGCGCGACCGCCGAGCGCATTCTCGGCCGGCTGGCTGCCTTGGACGATGGCGCCGTACCGCCCGAGCTGGACGGGCTGATGCGCAAGCTGATCGAGGCCGAATCCGACCAGCGCGCCGAGATGCTGGCGCTGGAGCTGCGCGCCCAGGTCCAGCGCTGTAACGAGGCGCGCGAGCGTGCCGAAAGCGAAGCAGTCGAGAACCGCAAGCGCGAGATGGCCGGCATCCTGGTGGCCGAGGTTCTGTCCGACCTGGGTTACGAGGTCGAGCCGATCGCGGAGACGCTGTTCGTGGCGGGGGGCGTGGCGCATTTCCAGCGCGCCGAATGGGGCGACTATTACGTGCGCATGCGGGTCGATCCGGCCACGCGCAACGTCAACTTCAACATGGTGCG
>JBOIEI010000176.1:0-18405 GCA_050741055.1 Burkholderiales bacterium
TGATCGATTGCCCCGATACGCGGATGTGCAGCGCCGTGAGGTTGCCTTGCGCATCGAGCCCGGCGGTGAGCTTGCACTGCGAGATCGGGCGGTAGAAGTCGTGCGCCTGGTCTTCTTCCCGGCTCCAGGCGAGCTTCACCGGCACCCCGGGGAACTGCTTCGCGACCGCGACCGCCTGGCGCACGTAATCCTGCGTGCCGCCGCGGCGGCCGAAACCGCCGCCCAGGTCGTGCTTGTAGACCTCGCACTTCTCCAGCGCCAATCCCGACGAGGTCGAAAGCACCGCGAGAGACGCCTCCGGATTCTGCGACGGCACCCAGCACTCGGCGCGATCGGCGCTGAGCTTCACCGTGCAGTTCATCGGCTCCATGGTGGCGTGCGCGAGGAACGGCGTGGCGTAGACCGCTTCGACTTTCTTCGCCGCCGCGGCGATCGCCGTCGGCGCATCGCCCTCGTCGATGTCGGCGAAGGCATCGTTGGCGCTCAACCCCTCCTGCAGATGCGCCGCGATGCTGGCGCTGTCGACCTTGGCGTGGCTGCCTTCGTCCCACACCTTGGGCAGCGCATCGAGCGCCGACTTGGCCCGCCACCAGGTATCCGCGACTACCGCCAGGGTCGATTCGTCGATGCGCACCACGCCGCGCACGCCGCGTCTGTCCTTGATCTTGGCCTCGTCGTAGCTCGTGAGCTTGCCGCCGAACACGGGGCAGGCCATGACGGCCGCATGCAGCATGCCGGGCAGCTTCAGGTCGATTGCATAGACCTTCGCGCCGGTCAGCTTGTCGGCCGTGTCGAGACGCTTCATCGGCTTGCCCGCGACCTTCCACTGCTTCGGACCTTTAAGCTGGATGCTCTTCGGGTCCGGCGGCGTCAGGCGCGAGGCGGCTGCGGCCACCTTGCCGTAGCTCGTGCTGCGGCCCGATGCCGAATGCGTGATGATGCCGTTCGCCACCGTAAGCTCGCCCACCGGCACGTTCCATTCGCTGGCAGCGGCCTGCAATAGCATCATGCGCGCGGCGGCCCCGCCGCGGCGCACGTAGTCCTCGGAGCCGCGTATGCCGCGGCTGCCGCCGGTCGACATCGCGCCCCAGACGCGCTTGCGCGCGAGGTTCTGGCCGGCGGTCGGCTGCTCGGTGGTGACCTTCTTCCAGTCGCATTCGAGCTCTTCGGCGACCAGCTGCGCGAGTCCGGTAAGCGTGCCTTGGCCCATCTCGGAGCGCGCGATGCGAATGATCGTGGTGTCGTCGGGCTTGATCACGACCCAGGCCGTGACTTCGGGCGCGGCCTCCGCGGCGGTCTGGGCGTGCGCGGACGACGCGCCGAACATACTGTTGATCCCGAGGGCGAAACCGCCGCCGGCTGCGGTGGTGGCGATCAGGAATTGACGGCGCGAACGGTTCACGCTGCGAGCGCTGTGCGACGTTTTCACGGTCATGTCCTTTCGCCTAGGCGTTGTCGGGCTCGACCACCGAATAGATGCTGCCGACCCGGGTGTTGCCAGCGGCCATGTGCACCGCCGCCCGGATGCGTTGATACGTGCCGCAACGGCAGATGTTGGTCATCGCCTCGTCGATGTCCTGGTCGGTCGGCTTCGGTTTCTTGCGCAGCAGCGCCGCCGCCGCCATGATCTGGCCCGACTGGCAATAACCGCATTGGGGCACGTCGAGCGCCGCCCACGCGCGCTGCACCGGGTGCGATCCATCGCGCGACAGGCCTTCGATCGTCACGATGCGCTTGCCGGCCGCAGCCGAAGCGGGGATCGAGCACGAGCGCACGACCTCGCCCTCCATGTGCACCGAGCACGCGCCGCACTGCGCGATGCCGCAGCCGTATTTCGTGCCGGTAAGCCCCAGGATCTCGCGCAGAACCCACAACAGCGGCATTTCCGGTTCGGCATCGACCTGCTGCGATTTGCCGTTGACGTTGAGCTCGATCATCGTCGCCTCCTCAGGCTCAGGGAATCGGGGTGCCGGGCTGCCGGGGTCCCGCCTCGCCCTAGTAGGGTGGACGGCCCGCAGCAATCGCGTACGCGACAATACCGGCGGCACATTACCCCTCGCCGTACGGAAGGGTCAAGAAGCGCGTGATGGTCCGTCCGAGATGGATGGTCACTACACGCCCCCTCGGGGAGTCGGCCCTCGAACCTGCCAGGCGGGATCGAACACTACCCTCCTCGTCGAGGAGGGTCGCGATCGAAGGACGCGGGGTGGTCAGGCGTTCCAGGTGTATCGGACAGCGGCTCAGGCCCTGGCCGAGCCGTCGCTGCGCGGTTCGAGCGGGGCGATGCGATCGATTTCCGCCAGGTCGGCGGCATCGAGCTTCCAGCCAACCGCCGCAACGTTCATCGCCACCTGCTCGGGCGAGGTCGCGCCGGCGATGACGCTCGGAACCACCGGCTGCGCCGCAAGCCAGCCGAAGGCGAGCTCGAGCAGGCTGTGGCCGCGGCCGCGGGCAAAAGCTTCCAGCGCTTCCACCCGGGTCCAGTTGGTATCGGTCAGGAAGCGGTTGGCGTAGCGTTCGCCGCGGGTGATACGGCCTGCCTGCGGCAGCGGTGCGTCGCGCCGGTATTTTCCGCTCAGCAGGCCGCTCGCGAGCGGATAGTAGGGCAGCAGCCCCAGTCCCTGCGCGCGCATCGCGGGCACGTGCTCGTGCTCGGCATCGCGCACGAGCACGCTGTATTCGAGCTCGCACGCGATCAGCGGTTCGAGCCCGCGGTGACGCGCGGTCCATTGCATGTCGGTGAGCTTCCATGCCGGCGTGCTGGAGCAGCCGAGGTAGCGCACCTTGCCCTGGCGGACCAGGTCGTCGAGCGCCCGCAGCGTCTCCTCCAGGGGCGTTGCGGGGTCCTGCCGGTGCAGCTGGTAGAGATCGATCCAGTCGGTCTGCAGGCGCTGGAGGCTCTCTTCGACCGCGCGCACGATGTAGCGCCGCGAGCCGCCTTGACGGGCGCCCGAGCCGTCCATGGGGCTGCCGAACTTGGAAGCGATGACGATATCCTTGCGCCGCGGCCCCAGGCATTCGCCGAGACAGGTCTCGGAGCCGCCGCGGTTGCCGTAGACATCGGCCGTATCGAACAGCGTGATGCCGGCATCGAGCGCCTTGTGGATGACTGCGCGCGAGGTCTCGACATCGATGCGCAAGCCGAAATTGTTGCAGCCCAGGCCCAGCAGCGAAACGCGCAGGCCCGAGTTTCCGACGTGACGATGTTCCATGGGATCAGGTCAGCGCACCGCGCGCCGCCACCGGCCACAGGCACTCGACGCGATTGTGGCGGATGCCGACGTACCAATCGTACAGGTTGACCGTGGGGTCGCAGTGGCCGGGGATGAGACGCAGCTTGTCGCCCACATCCAGCCCCTCGACCGTGCCCGTGACATCGAGGCGGCCATGCTCGTCGGAGGCGCGCGCAAACACGGCTTGCGAAAAATCGGGGACGACCGGCATGCCCGAGTCGACGCTCAACGCCTTCAGCCCCGCATCGACGATCGCGCGGTTGGGCGCCGGGCGGCTCATGACCGTGCTCCAGACATACAGGCTTTGCTCGAACTGCGGCCGCGCCTTGCCCTCGGCGTCGAGGTTCCGGTTGTAGTCGGCGTCCATGAAAACGTAGGAGCCGCATTGCAGCTCGGTGTAGAGATCGCTCGCGGCTTCGAAGGCGAACGATCCGGTGCCCGCACCGGTCACCCGCGGACACGGGATGCCGGCTTCTTCGATCAGGCGCTTGGTCTCGCGGGCGGCTGCGACCGCGCGCTCGATCGCGCCGCGGCGCTCGTCGTAGCTGCGGATGTGCTGCGCCGAGCCCTGATAGGCCTGCAGGCCGTCGAAGCGCAAGTGCTTCGACGCCGTCACGACCCGCGCCAGATCGAGCGCCGCCTGGCCAGGTGCGACGCCGCAGCGATTGGCGCCGACATCGATCTCCACCAGCACTGTCACTTGCGCATCGAATTCCGCCGCCGCATCCTCGAGCTCGGTGACGTTGCCGGCATCGTCCACGCACACGGCGATGCGGGCCTGGCGGGCGAGCGCGGCAAGGCGGCGCAGCTTCGATGCGCCGACGACCTCGTTGGCGATCAGCACGTCGTCGACGCCGCCTGCGACCAGCGCCTCGGCCTCTGCCACCTTCTGGCAGCATACGCCCACGGCGCCGAGCGCCATCTGCTTGCGTGCGATGATCGGTGACTTGTGCGTCTTCGAATGCGGACGCAGTCGTGCCGGGCGGCCTTGCAGCAGGCGCGGCAGAGCCTGCAGATTGCGGTCGAACGCGTCCAGATCGATCACCAGCGCGGGCGTATCGACTTCGGACAGCGGTGTGCCGATGTCTGCGGGCGGACGATTCGCCATCTGTCTGCTCCTGAGCCGTTGTGCCTGCCGGGTGGAACGGGGGCAACAGAGTATCATGCGGCCGAGCTGCAACGACAAGGAGCAACGGCGGTGAGATTGATGCGCTATAGCCGCAGACACGAGCCCGCGGCGCTCGCTCGCATGGGCGTCCTGGTCGCGGACGAAATGGTGGCGGACCTGCGTGCCGGGCATGCGCTGTTCCTGCTGGAGGAACGCGGCAACGCCAAGAGCGAAGCGCTGGCCGAAATCTTCGTTCCGCCCTACATCACGCAGTTTCTCCACCTCGGCGAACCGGGCTGGGAGGCGCTGGCCGAAACCTACGCCTGGATGGCGGAGCTCGTGCACAAGGATCCGGCGGCGCGGGGCTTGCGCGGCGAAGATCTTTTCATCCCGCTCGCCGAGTGCCGGCTGTACGCGCCGCTGCGGCCGGCGAAGCTGCTTGCCGTCACCGACAACTACCGGCCGGCGCCGCCCCGGAGCTTCGAGGGCGGCGTGCCGGGCGCATTCGCCAAGCTCACCTCGGCGGTCGTCGGACCGGGACGCGACATCATCAAGCCAGCGGTGTGCGAAGTGCTGGATTGCGAGACCGAGCTTGCGGTCGTGATCGGGCGCAAGTGCAAGCACGTCTCGGCGGCGAAGGCGATGGAATTCGTCGCCGGCTACACGATTCTCAACGACGTCACCGCGCGCGACGTGACCGAACGCGAACGGGCCGGCGGCAACATGCTCATCGGCAAGAGCTACGATACCTTCGCCCCGCTCGGTCCATGGCTGGTGACGCGCGACGAGCTGCCCGACCCGATGCGGCTGCAGGTTCGCACCCGCGTGAACGGCACCGTGCGCCGGGAAGGCAATACGTCCGCCATGGTGCACCCGGTAACCACGCTCGTGTCCTACTTTTCGCAGCTGACCTTGATGCCGGGAGACATCATCGCGACCGGCTCGCCGCGTTCGGCCTCGCCGGGTACGCAGCGCACATTGGTCGCCGGCGACCGCATCGAGTGCGAGATCGAGTCGATCGGCGTTCTGCTCAACGCCGTGGTCGACGAGCCCGAGTGAAGCGAGGCGGCGCGGCTTTGCTCGTTCGTATCGTTCTCCTGAGCACGCTGGCGCTCGCCGCGATGCGCGCGGCCGCACTCGAAACCGAGGGCGCGCTGCGGCCCGAGATCGAGGCGTTCGTTCAGGACATGAACCTGCGGCACGGCATGGGCAGCGCCGAGCTGCGCCTGATCCTGCGCCAGGCCCGGGTGCAACCGGACATCCTGCGCGCGATGTCCGCGCAGGCCACGCCGCGGCCGTGGCATCGTTACCGGCCGTCGTTCGTCAATCCCGAGCGGATCGCGGGGGGCGTGCGTTTCTGGAACCGGCACGCCGGGTTGCTCGCGCGCGCCGAGCGCGAGTACGGGGTTCCGGCCGAGATCATCGTGGCCACGATCGGCGTCGAGACCGTGTACGGGAGCTACACCGGCTCGCACCGCGTGCTGGATGCGTTGACCACGCTCGCCTTCGATTTTCCGCGCCGGGCGGAATTCTTTCGCGGCGAGCTCGAGCAGTTCCTGCTGCTCGTGCACGAGGGCGTGCTCGATCCGCTGCGCATGCGCGGCTCGTATGCGGGCGCCATGGGCGTGCCGCAATTCCTGCCCTCCAGCTTCCGCGACTACGCGGTCGATTTCGACGGCGACGGGAATCGCAAACTGTGGGACGGCGCGGCGGATTCGATCGGCAGCGTCGCCAACTACTATCGCAGCTTCGGCTGGCAGGCCGGCCGGCCGATCGCCGTGCCGGCCAAGGTCGAAGGCCAAGGGTATGTCGCGCTGTCGGAGCAAGGCATCGAACCGCGCTTCGACGCCCAGGCGCTGACGCAGGCGGGCGTTACGCCTTTGGCGGACATCGGCGCCGACACCATGGCGATGCTGGTGCTCGAAGGCAGTAGCGGCAACGAGTACTGGCTCGGGCTCAACAACTTCTACATGATCACGCGCTACAACCGCAGCGTGAACTACGCGATGTCGGTGTTCCAGCTTGCGCGCGAGATTCGCAATGCCCGCGAGGGCGCCGCGGGCGTCGGAGCGGTCGCCCGGTAGTCAGCGACCGATCGTTTCCGGCTTGCGTCTTCACCGAGCTTCCTTCGGGAACGCGACCAGATGGTCGATCTCGACCCGGATGCCGATGCGCTCGCCGATCGCGTGATTGTGATGGCTCGGCACCAGCGACAGCACCCGGCTGCCGCCCGGCAAGCGCAGCGTGTAGAGAAACTCGGCGCCGCGAAACGCTTTGTGTAGCACCTCCGCGCGGGCAGTGCTCGCATCGTCGTGCAGAACGTCGTCGGGCCGGATCAGCACTTCGACCCTTTCGCCATCGGCGAAGCCGAGCGCACGCGACGAAGCCAGCATGCCCAGATCGCAGCCGACGTGATGGGCATCCTGGACCACCCCGGGCAGGAGAACGCCCTGGCCGATGAAATCCGCGACCAGGCGCGAGCCGGGCCGGTGGTACAGCTCATAGGCGCTGTCCCACTGCTGAATGCTGCCGGCATGCATGATGCCGATTTCGTCGGCGAAGCTGAACGCCTCGTGCTGGTCGTGCGTGACCAGGAGCGCGGTCGTGTTCTGCTGCTTGAGGATCGAGCGCACCTCGGCAGAGAGCCGTTCGCGCAGATCCACGTCGAGATTGGAGAACGGCTCGTCCAGCAGGAGCAATTGCGGGCGCGGGGCGAGCGCGCGTGCCAGCGCGTCGCGCTGCTGCTGGCCGCCCGAGAGCTCGTGCGGATACTTGCGTGCCGCAGCGGCGAGACCCACGACTTCGAGCAGCTCGCCAATGCGCGCTTCGCGCTCGCGCCTCGCAGCCGCGCCGAGCCCGAAGCCGACATTGCCGGCGACCGTGCGATGAGGAAACAGCGCGTAGTCCTGGAACACCATGCCGATACGGCGCTGCTCCGGGGCGAGAAGATAGCCGGGCCGGCTCACGACCTGACCGTCGAGTCGGATCTCGCCGCCGCGCAACGGCTCGAAGCCGGCGATGCAGCGAAGCACGGTGGTCTTGCCGCAACCCGATGTGCCGAGCAGGCAGGCGATGGTCCCGCGCTGGATGCTGAACGACACCGCGTGCAGCACTTCGACTTCGCCGTAGCGCTGCGCAACCGAATCGAGCACGAGCAGCGCAGGCGAGGCGGGAGCGACCATGCGAGGATTATATGGGCGAGGGGAGCCTATCGCGGCATGCGACGCGGGCAACGGACTGCCGAGCGCGCGTGATGTGCAAACGAGACGGTAGAATCGGCTCTCGCCGCAGCCGTTGCGCGAACCGCCTCGATGACGACCACCACCACCGCATCCTCTCCGCGCGCATCCCGCCCGGCTGCCTACCGCGCGCTCGGCGCGCTGGGCTGGAGCGCGATCGTGGCTGCGGTGCTCATCTTCGTGCCGATCGCCGCGGTGCTGTCCAACGTGTTCTCGCACGGCGGCGAAACCTGGAAGCACCTGGTCGATACGGTGCTGCCCGGGTATGTCGCCAACACCGCCTTATTGGTTCTCGGCGTCGCCTACGGCGTAGTCTCCATCGGCGTGCTGTCGGCATGGCTGGTAACGGCGTACCGCTTTCCCGGGCGCCAATTCCTGCAATGGGCGCTGATCCTGCCGCTCGCGATGCCGGCTTACGTCATGGCGTATGCCTACACGGACTGGCTGCAGTTCACCGGTCCGGTGCAGACGTGGCTGCGCGAGCTGACCGGATGGCGCGCGCGCGAATACTGGTTTCCCGAGATCCGCTCGCTGGGCGGCGCGATGGCCGTGCTGTCGTTCGCGCTCTATCCGTATGTGTACCTGCTCGCGCGGGCGTCGTTTCTCGACCAGTCGCGCGCAGCCGCCGAATCGGCGCGCCTGCTCGGCTACGGTCCTTGGGGGACGTTCTTCCGGGTCGCATTGCCGCTGGCACGGCCCGGCATCGTTGCCGGCGCGGCGCTCGCATTGATGGAAGCCTTGGCGGACTTCGGCACGGTGTCGTACTTCGCCGTGCAGACCTTCACCACCGGGATTTACCGCGCGTGGCTTTCGCTCGGCGACAAGGTTGCGGCGGGCCAGCTTGCAAGCTGCCTGCTGGCATTTGTCGCGCTGGTCCTGGTCGCGGAACGCATCTCGCGCGGCAAGGCGCGCTACCACAATGTTTCCGCGCGCGCCCGAGCGGCACCGCAGCCGCTGCACGGGTTCGCCGCGGCGGCCGCATTTGCCGCCTGCTTCGCACCGCTGCTGTTCGGATTTCTGCTGCCGGTGGGCATCCTGGCAGAGCTTGCCTGGGACGAAGGCGCGGTCGTGAGCCCGCGCCTCGTTTCGCTGATCGGGAATACCTTCACACTGGCCGGGATCACCGCGGTGTTGGCGATCGTTGCGGCCACGCTCATGGCCTATGCGGGACGCGTGGTGCGCAGCCCCGTCGTGACGGCAGCCAATCGGATCGCGGCCCTGGGCTACGCGGTCCCGGGCGCAGTGATCGCCGTCGGCATCCTGGTGCCGCTGGGCAAGCTCGACAACGCCCTGGCGGATTGGCTGCGGGAGCAGTTCGGCATGCGCACGGGGTTGCTGCTCACGGGGACCATCGTCGCGCTGGTGTATGCCTACCTGGTGCGCTTTCTCGCCATCGCGTTGCAGTCGGTGGAAGCGGGGCTCGCGCGCATCACGCCCTCGATGGACGATGCCGCCCGCAGCCTCGGCGCGAGCCCCGCCGCGACGCTCGCCCGCGTGCATGCGCCGATGCTCTGGGCGAGTCTCCTCGGCGCGGGCCTGCTGGTGTTCGTGGACGTCATGAAGGAGCTGCCGGCCACGTTCGCCATGCGGCCGTTCAACTTCGATACGCTGGCGGTCGAGATCTACAACCTGACCAAGGACGAGCGCCTGGGCGAGGCGGCTGCGCCCTCGCTCGTCATCGTGGCGATCGGCCTGATCCCGCTGATCGTGCTGTCGCGCCAGATGAGCCGGACGAACCGGTCGCGCTGAGCGCGACCGGCGTGGAGCGTGCGCGGCCGGCTACTTGTAGCCCGCCCGGTCCGAGATGCGTTGCGCGGTTGCCTGGGCCTGTCCGAGGCGCGCGATGTTGATCGAGTCGAGCTTGAACTCGCCCAGCGATTCCAGCTCCGGGTTGTCCAGCTTCACGCTCGGCACCACCGGCCACTCGTTGTTGCCGTTGGCGAAGTAGGTCTGCGCTTCGTCGCTGGCGAGATACTCGAGGAACAGACGCGCGGCTTCCTTGTGCGGCGCGTGCTCGAGCATGCCGCCGCCCGAGATGTTCATGTGCGTGCCGCGGTTGCCCTGGTTGGGGAACACGACCCCGAGGTGTTCGTACACCTTCTTGTCGTCGGGCTTGGACGAGCGCATCAGGCGCACGTAGTAGTACTGGTTGGCGACCGCGATGGCGCACTCGCCCGCGGCGGCTGCCCGCAGTTGATCGGTATCGCCGCCTTTGGGATCGCGCGCGAGATTGTTCTTGAGTCCCTTCACCCAGGCTTCGGCCTTCTGCTCGCCGAGATGCGCCACCATACTGGAGGTGAGCGACAACATATAGGGATGAGCGCTCGAGCGCGTGCAGATCTTGCCCTTCCATTTCGGATCGGCCAGATCCTCGTAGTCCTTGATCTCTCCGGGTTTCACTACGGCCTTGTTGTAGGCGATGATGCGCGCCCGCGCCGAGAAGCCGAACCAGTGGTTGTTGGGATCGCGGAAAGCCGCAGGGATGCGCGATTCGAGAATCGGCGACTTCACGGCCCCGAAGATGCCCGCCTGGTCGGCGCGCCAGATGCGGCCGATATCGACGGTGATGAAGACATCCGCGGGACTGTTCGCGCCTTCGCTCTTGATGCGCTCGAACAAGGCGTCTTCGCCGCCCTCGATACGATTGATCTTGATGCCGGTCTTCTTGGTGAAGCCGGCATAGAGCGCCTCGTCGGTCTTGTAATGGCGCGCGGTATAGAGGTTCAGCACCTTTTCCTGTGCAAGCGCGAACGACGTGGCGCCGACCAGCGCAATGGCTGCAAGCGCGTGGCCGGCAATTGAACGAGGACGGGCGAAAAACATCGGGGGCTCCTTGGGCGGGTGCGTTCTGTTTTGTCGAGCCAGAGCATAGTACGAATGAGAATGATTCGCAACAGTTCAGAAAGTTAACGACGGATTCGACGGCGTGGCCGAGGCGCGCTGAGCAAGCCAGCGACCAGAGAGCAGGCCTTTCGCGGGCGAAACACAGCGCGGCCAAGCAAGGCGAAGAGGCGTGTCCGGCCATGGGTGGCGCGGGGAGTTGAGCCGAGCTAGAAGGAGCAGGAACTTCGGGCTAGAGATCGATGCGGCGCGCGCCGTTGTAACGCTTGGCCCAGTAGGCCTCGGTCATGTCGACGATGTTGACCGCCTTGCCGGCCGACGGGGCATGCAGGAAGCGTCTCTCGCCCAGATAGATGCCGACGTGGGAAAACGGCCGCCGCATGGTGTTGAAGAATACAAGGTCGCCCGGCCTCAATTCCTCCAGCGGGATCGGCGTCCCGAGTCGCGCCATGGCATACGAATCGCGCGGTAGCACCATGCCCGCGATCTGCCGATAGACGTGGCTGACCAGGCCACTACAGTCGAACCCGGTCTGCGGGGAGCTTCCGCCCCAGCGATAGCGGATGCCAACGAGCGATAGCGCGTAGAAGATGACCTCGCGCGCCTGCTCCATGTACGCAGGGGCTGCCTGGTATTGAACCTGGGGTTGCGGTTCGATTGCCCCGTGCGCCAAGTCGGCCGCGCTGGTGGGCAAGCTCGTTGCAAATCCCAGGGAGATCGCCACCACGGTTGTGATTTTTTTCATGGCGGGCGCTATGCTAAGCGAACTTTTCTACGTTTGTAAACGTGAAAAACCGCATGGAACACGTCTTTCACCGCAGCTCGACCGCCGCCTATCCGATCGCCGTGCGCGGCGAGGGTGCCTATCTCATCGATTCGGCCGGCAAACGTTATCTGGACGCGTCGAGCGGGGCGGCGGTCTCGTGCCTCGGCCACGACGATGCCGAAATCATCGCCGCCATCAAGACCCAGCTTGACCGGCTGCCCTACGCCCACACGTCGTTCTTCACCACCGAGCCGATGGAGGCGCTGGCAGACGAGCTGATCGCGCGCGCGCCGGCCGGCATGGCGCGCGTCTACTTCGTCTCGGGAGGATCGGAGGCGATCGAGGCGGCGCTCAAGCTCGCGCGCCAGTACTTCGTCGAGACCGGGCAGGAGAGCCGGCGCTACGTGATCGGACGCCGGCAGAGCTATCACGGCAATACGCTGGGTGCGCTCGCGGTGGGCGGGAACATGTGGCGCCGGCAGCAATTCGCGCCGTTGCTGATGGAAGCGCGGCATGTCTCGCCTTGCTACGAGTATCGCGAGCGCGCGCGCAACGAGACGCAGGAGGGCTACGCACGCCGCCTCGCCGAGGAGTTGTCGCAGGAGATCGAGCGGCTCGGGCCGGAGAACGTGATCGCCTTCGTTGCCGAAACGGTCGTGGGTGCGACGCTCGGCGCCGTGCCCGCCGTGCCGGATTACTTTCGCCTGATGCGCGAAGTGTGCGACCGCCACGGCGTGCTGCTCATCCTCGACGAGGTCATGTGCGGCATGGGCCGCACCGGCACGCTGTACGCCTGCGAGCAGGAAGGCATCGTGCCGGACCTCGTCTGCATCGCCAAGGGCCTGGGTGCGGGTTACCAGCCGATCGGCGCGACGCTGGTGCAAGGACGCATTCACGATGCGATCAAGAGCGGCTCGGGTTTCTTCCAGCACGGGCACACCTACATCGGTCACGCGCTCGCCTGCTCGGCGGCACTCGCCGTGCAACGCGCCTTCGTCGAGCGCGGACTGGTCGAGCGCGTGCGCACCCTGGGCGGCGGGCTGGAAGCGCGCTTGCGCAGCCGGCTCGAGGCGCATCCGCATGTCGGCGACATCCGCGGCCGCGGATTGTTCTGGGGTGTGGAGCTCGTGCAGGACCGCGTCACGAGGGAGCCGTTCGACCCGTCGCTCAAGATCAACGCGCGCATCAAGGCCGAGGCCATGAAGCTGGGGCTTCTGTGCTATCCCATGGGCGGCACGCTCGACGGCGTGCGCGGCGATCATGTGCTGATCGCGCCACCCTACATCGTGTCGGAAGCGCAGCTCGACGAGCTGACCGACAAGCTGGGGCGCGCCGTGGATGCGGTGTTCCGGAGGTCCTGATCAGGCGCGCGCGCCGGCTGCCCGCATGGCGCCTTCGCGCTGCGCCAGGTGCAGCCGGTGCAGGCTGATCTTGCGCACTTCGAGCTTGCTCGCTTCGATGTGGGAGGCGATCAGCATCTCGGCTTGCTGCGTTTTGCCGGTGAGCACCGCGCGCAGCAACGCCGCATGCTCGTCGTAGGTGCGGCTGATGCGCTCTGCCTGGGTGAAGTCGAGCCGGCGTACGATGCGGATGCGCTCGGCGACATCGCAATGGATGCGGGCGAGCTCGGCATTGCCGGTTGCGGCAACCAGCGTGGCGTGGAATTCCTCGTCGAGCTGCGCGACCTCGTGACCATCCAGCAGGCGGGCTCGCGCCCCGACCAGCCAGATCTTCTTGAGCCCTTCCAGCGCCTCGGCGGGCGCAGCCGCGCATAGCTTGCGCACGGCGGCGAGCTCCATGATCACGCGCACGTCATAGAGCTGGTCGAAGCGCTCGAAATCGAGCGGGCGCACGCGCCAACCGCTCTTGGCGTAGACCTCCAGGAAGCCGTCGCGCGCAAGGCGCGACAGCGCTTCGCGCACCGGCGTGCGGCTCACCCCGATGCGGCCCGCGATCTCGTTCTCGGAAAAGCGTCCGCCGGGCGGCAGCAGGAACTCGAAGATGTCCGACTTGATGCGCTCGTAGGCTGTCTGCGCGAGATTCGGAACGCTCGTGCCCGCCTCGCCGTTTTTGCGCCGAGCGCTCCTCCTTGGCGCTTCGTCGTTTGCGCGCCGGCCGTGCCTCATCGGAGTGCGTAGCGCTTCCTGGTGGCGTCTTTTCTGCACCGTGACGGTGCCTGCCCGCGCGGTCGATGCACCTGCGGAAGTTCGTCCCGATTCTCTCTTCTTCGTCATATCAAGTGCTTGTCCGAGTTGGCATGGTCCCTGCGTGCATCTGGGATGCAAACTAGTATACAAGATGCGTTCCAACACCGACATGGCAGCCTACGACGGTCCGCTTTCGATTCCCACGCTGCGCGCGGCGTACGCGCACGGCATCACGCCGGCCGACGTGATCGAAGCGGTCCATGACCGGATCGAGGCCGTGCGCGACAACCCCATATGGATCTCGCGCGTCCCGCGCGACCAAGCCTTGGCGCGTGCCCGCGCGCTTGCGCGCTCGGAGGCATCGGCGCGTTCGCCGCTCTACGGCGTGCCGTTCGCCGTGAAAGACAACATCGACGTGTCCGGCATGGAGACCACCGCCGCCTGCCCGCAATTCGCCTACCTTGCCCGCCACCACGCGCACGCCGTCGAGCGCCTGGAAGCGGCCGGTGCGATCGTCATCGGCAAGACCAATCTCGATCAGTTCGCGACCGGTCTGGTCGGTACGCGCTCGCCGTACGGCGCCTGCCGCAACGCCTTCGACGCGCGCTACATCAGCGGCGGCTCGAGCTCGGGCTCGGCGCTGGCCGTGGCGCTCGGCCAGGTGGCGTTCGCGCTCGGCACGGACACCGCGGGTTCGGGCCGCATACCGGCGGCATTCAACAACATCGTCGGGCTCAAGCCCACGCCCGGGCTGGTCAGTACGTGCGGCGTGGTGCCTGCATGCCGCAGCCTCGACTGCGTGTCGATCTTCGCCCTCGATTGCGCCGACGCACTGGAAGTCCTGGACGTCGTGGCGGGCTTCGATATCGAGGATCCATTCTCACGCCGGGATCTGCCGGCGAGACACCTCGCACCTGGAAATACGGTGGCGATTCCTCGCCGCAGCCAGTGCCAGTTCTGGGGCGATCGCGACTACGCCGAGCTGTACCGGACGGGCATCGAGCGCTGCCGTGCGCTTGGCATGGAAGTAATCGAGGTCGATCTTGCGCCGTTCATGGAAGCGCAGCGCATGCTCTACGAGGGTCCATGGATCGCCGAGCGCGCTGCTGCCATCGCGCCCTTCATGGATGCTCACCCCGAAGCGGTTCATGGCGCGATTCAGATCACGCTTGGCGCCGCGGGCGCGATCAGCGCAACCGAGGCGTTCAGCGCGTTTCATCGTCTGGCGACACTGCGGCGCGAAACCGAGCCGCTGTGGGAGCGTGCCTACTGCCTGCTATTGCCGGCGGCGCCGACGATCTATCGCGTGGACGAGATCGAGCAGCGGCCGCTCGAGTTGAACACTCGGCTCGGTTACTACAGCAATTTCGTAAACCTGCTCGGGCTCGCCGCGGTGAACGTTCCCGGCGGCATGCGCAGCGACGGCCTGCCGTTCGGCCTGAGCCTCGTGGGTCCCGCTTGCAGCGAGCGGGCGCTTGCGATGCTCGGATCGCGCCTGCATGCGGCGCTCGCCGTGCCCGCCGGCCTGGGCGGCAACCCCTTGCCAGCGCCGCTCGCGGAGGAGACGGGCCGGTGAAGGGAACTGTATGCGATCCGCATGGCGTCTGCGCCGAGCGCGACGTCACGGCATGGGCGGTTGGCGCAACGGGCTCGCGTGTGCGCGCGGCGAGGTGAAACGATGAGCTGCATGTCCTTGGCGAACCTGGGAGAGAGTAGATGAAACGACGCGAATTCATGACGCGGTCCGCAGCCGCGGCCGCCGGTCTCGTGGTGCCGTTGCCGCTGCGGGCGCGAAGCGATCGGCGCAAGGAGCTCTTGGTCGTTGCGAACGAAACGGGTCCGAACTCCCTCGACATCCATACCGTCGGGGCGAACCGGCCGGCCTACGGCGTGTCCTGGGTTTGTTACGACCGGCTGCTCACGTTCGGGCGCAAGCAGCTGGCCGACGGCAGCTCGATGTACGACCACACCAAGCTCGAGCCCGAGCTCGCAGAGAGTTGGCAGGTAGCTTCCGACGGGATGTCGGCCACCTTCAAGCTGCGCAAGGACGCAAAGTTTCACGACGGCGCGCCGGTCACTGCGCGCGACGTGAAGTGGTCGTTCGAGCGCATGGTCAGCGTTGGCGGTTTTCCCACCTTCCAGATGAAGGCGGGCTCGATCGAGAAGCCGGAGCAGTTCGTGGTCGTGGACGACCATGGCTTCCGCATCGACTTCGTGCGCAAGGACAAGCTTTCGCTGGTCGACCTCGCCGTGCCGGTTCCCAGCATCTTCAACTCGAACCTGGTGAAGAAGCACGCGACGCAGAAGGATCCGTGGGGCCTCGAATGGACCAAGAACCATGTCGCCGGCGGCGGCGCCTACCGGGTCGAATCGTTCAGGCCGGGGCAGGAGATCGTCTACGCGCGCTTCGACGGCTGGAAGAGCGGCAAGCTGCCGCAGCTGCGGCGCATCGTGCACCGCGAAATTCCCTCCGCGGGAAACCGCCGTGCCCTGCTGGAAAAGGGCGACATCGACATGACCTATCAGATGCCGCCGAAGGATTTTCTCGAGATGTCGCAAGGCGGCAAGGTGAACGTGATCACCACGCCGATCGAGAACTCGCTCTACTACGTGGGCATGAACGTGGCGAAGCCGCCGTTCGACAACGTCAAAGTGCGCCAGGCGGTTGCGCATGCGATCCCATATGAGCGCATCATGGATAGCGCCATGTACAAGCGCGCGACCCGCATGTGGGGCGACGAGGACAACAAGGCGAACGGGGCCGACTGGCCGCAGCCGCACGGCTACGGTTACGACCTGCAGCGAGCGCGCGCGCTCATGCAGGAGGCCGGTGCCGAAGGCGGATTCGAGACCACGCTGTCGTTCGACTTGGGCCAGGGCACGGTATCGGAGCCGGCCTGCATTCTCATCCAGGAATCGCTCGGGAAAATCGGCATCAAGTGCAGCATCAACAAGGTCCCCGGCGCCAACTGGCGCGCGGCGCTACTGAAGAAAGACATGCCGCTGATCCTCAACCGCTTCGGCGGTTGGCTCAATACGCCCGAGTACTTCTTCTTCTGGTGCTATCACGGCCAGAACGCGGTGTTCAACACCATGAGCTATCGCAATCCGGCGATGGACAAGCTGATCGATGCGGCGCGCTTCGAGTCCGACCCCAAGCGCTATCGGGAAGACGTGCAGGGTTTCATCGCCCTGGCCTTCGCGGATGTGCCGCGCATTCCGATCGCCCAGCCCAATTGCGACGTCGCGATGCAAAAGAACATTCGCGGCTATCGCTACTGGTTCCACCTGCAGCCCGACTATCGCGATATCGTCAAGGCCTGACATGTCGCAGGGGAAACGAGGCGTGGTGAGGCGATGACGCGGTTGATCGGCAGACGCCTGCTCGGCGCCATCCCGAACGTGATCGGCGTGGTGATCGTCACGTTCGTGCTCACACGCGCGCTCCCCGGCGATCCCGCCGCCTATTTCGCCGGTCCGGCGGCGACCCAGGAAGCGATCGAGCAGATTCGCGTCCATCTCGGGCTCGACAAGTCGCTGCTGCACCAGTTCGGGCTGTACCTGAAGGAGCTCGCGCGCGGCGACCTCGGCACGTCGCTCTCGACCGGCCAGCCGGTGCTGCAGGAGATCGCCACGCGCCTGCCAGCCTCGCTGGAGCTCACCTTGTGCGGATTGGCGCTCGCGCTCGCGGTCGCCGTTCCGCTCGGCATCCTGGCCGCGACCCGGCCCGGCTCGTGGCTGGATCACCTCTGCCGCATGCTGGCGACGGCCGGCGTATCGCTGCCGACCTTCTTCACCGGCTTGCTCCTCGCCTACGTGTTCTATTTCCTGCTCGGCATCGCGCCCGCGCCCCTGGGACGCATCGACGTGGCGTTCTCGCCGCCGCCGCACCTCACCGGTCTCTATCTCATCGACAGCCTGCTCGCGGGCGACTTCGAGCTGTTCGGCGCTGCCGCCTCCCAGCTGCTGCTGCCGTCGATCACGCTTGGGTTGTTCGTGATGGCGCCGATCATGCGCATGACGCGCGCATCGATGCTGGGGGTGCTGTCGTCGGATTTCATCCGCACGGCGCGCGCGTCAGGACTTTCGCGCTCGAAAGTCCTGTACACCTACGCGTTGCGCAATGCGCTCCTGCCCGTGGTAACGACGCTCGGGATGGTGTTCTCCTTCCTGCTCGGGTCGAACGTGCTGGTGGAGAAGGTGTTCGCCTGGCCCGGCATCGGCTCCTACGTAATCGAGGCGCTGGTCGCTTCCGACTATGCCCCGGTGCAGGGCTTCGTGCTGACGATGGCGCTGGTCTACGTGGCGCTCAATCTCATCATCGATCTGCTCTACGGGGTGATCGATCCGCGGACGAGCCTCGAAGGCTGAGCGCGAGGGCCTCGACATGGACATGCGCGCATCGACCATACCGGCCGCGGTTGTTGCGGCTGCAGCCACCCCGGGCTGGCGCGCGACCTGGCGCCACGTGCGCTATGTCGCGACCGAGAACCCGGTGACGCTGGGCGCGTTCGTACTCTTTCTGGGCTTCGTCGTGCTGGCGCTGTTCGGACCCTGGATCGCGCCGTACGATCCGCTCGCATCCAATACCCAGTCCGCACTGCAGCCGCCGTCGCGCAGCCACTGGTTCGGCACCGATGCGCTCGGGCGCGACATCCTGTCGCGCATCGCCGTGGCGACCCGACTGGACTTCGGCATCGCCGTGTCCGCCGTGGCCGCTTCGTTCGCGCTCGGTTCGCTGCTCGGCTGTATCGCCGGCTTCCATGGCGGCTGGGCCGACCGCCTCATCGGCCGGCTCGCCGACACCATCATGGCGTTTCCGCTGTTCGTGCTGGCGATGGGAATCGTCGCGGCGCTGGGCAACACCGTGGCCAACATCGTGCTGGCCACGGCGATCATCAACCTGCCGTTCTACATCCGAGTCGCGCGCGCCGAGGTGAACGTGCGCCGCAACGCGGGCTACGTCGAGGCCGCGCGCCTGGCGGGCAATTCGGACGCGCAGGTGCTCGCCCTGCACGTCTTTCCCAACGTGCTGCCGCCGATGTTGGTGCAGATCTCGCTAAACATGGGC
>JBOIEI010000177.1:0-4784 GCA_050741055.1 Burkholderiales bacterium
CATACTTGACGGTGGCGGGCCTCCCCGCATTGCATGGTAGTGAATCTGGTCAGGTCCGGAAGGAAGCAGCCACAGCTATTCTCTGCAAGTGCCGGGGGTTAGGCTCGCCACCTTCGATTCGCTATGATTCGGCGGTGCCCAGGGAGGAGAATAAATCGAACCATGCGCGCCTTGTGCCTGCTCGCTTGCCTCGTTCTCGGGGTGCCTCAAGCGCGAGCCGTCGACGGGATGTCGATCGAGCTCGGCGCATCGGATTCTTCCGACACATCGGTCGACATGGTACGCGTTGGTGTGCAATGGAACTGGCCCTGGCGCTGGGCGCTCGGCTCGAGCTGGCACATTGGCGGCTACGGGGACTTGAGCCTGGGCTACTGGGACAACGACAGTCGCAATCGCACCACCAGCAACATCATCGATCTCGGCTTCACGCCGGTGTTCCGGCTGCACCAGACCAACCCGGGCGCGGTAGCGCTCTACCTGGAAGCGGGGATCGGATTCCATTACCTGTCCAAGAGCTCGGTCACAACCGAGCGCAGCTTCGGCTCGCGCTTCCAGTTCGGCGACCATGTCGGCCTGGGGCTGTGCTTCGGGCCGCGCCATGGATTCGATGTCGGCTATCGCTACCAGCACCTGTCCAACGCAGGCATCAAGCAGCCGAACCAGGGCATCAATTTCCACCAGGTGCGGCTGCAGTATCACTTCTGATCGCCGCGAATCCGGCCCGACCGAAGCTCGGGCCACGCAGCCGACGCCAGCGCGTACGATGACTCAAGCTCTTGCCCGCAAGTGGCGCCCGAAGACGTTCGCCGAGCTGGTCGGACAGGAGCACGTCGTGCAGGCGCTGGCCAACGCGCTCGGCGCACAACGCCTGCACCATGCTTACCTTTTCACCGGCACGCGCGGCGTGGGCAAGACCACCCTGGCACGCATCTTGGCCAAAGCCTTCAATTGCGAGCGAGGCGTAAGCGCAACTCCGTGCGGGGAATGCGGCGCGTGCAGCGGCATCGACGCCGGCCGCTTCGTCGATCTGCTGGAGGTCGACGCAGCGTCCAACACGCAGGTCGACAAGATGCGCGAGCTCCTGGAAAACACGCTCTATGCGCCGACCGCCGGGCGCTACAAGGTGTACGTCATCGACGAGGTGCACCAGCTGTCGGGGCATTCGTTCAACGCGATGCTCAAGACGCTCGAGGAGCCGCCCGAGCACGTCAAGTTCGTGCTCGCGACCACCGATCCGCAGAAGGTGCCGGTCACGGTGCTTTCGCGCTGCCTGCAGTTCAACCTGCGGCAAATTCCGCCGGCGCAGATTCGTGCGCGCCTCGCCACGATCCTGGAGAGCGAGTCGATAGCGTACGAGCCGGCGGCCATCGGCGCGCTGGCCCAGGCGGCCCGTGGCAGCCTGCGCGATGGTCTTTCGCTGCTCGACCAGGCGATCGCGCATGGCGCAGGCAATGTGAGCGCGCAGTCGGTCGCCGCCATGCTAGGCCTGGTCGGGCGGGAGCATCTGCATCGCATCGCCGAAGCGCTCGCGCAACGCGACGGGCCGGCGCTGATCGGCGAGGCCGATACCATGGCGGCACACGGGCTCGCGTTCGAACAGGGTCTGCAGGAGCTGGCAAGCCTGTGGCATCGGATCGCGCTCGTGCAGATCGTTCCCGGGGCGATCGCGGCGGACGATGCCGATGCGCGCGAGATCGGGCGCCTGGCGCAATGCTTCAGCCCCGAAGAGGTGCAGCTTTACTATCAGATCGTCAACCAGGGACGGGCCGATATCGTGCTTGCTCCGGACGACTATGCCGGCTTCACGATGACGCTTCTGCGGATGCTTGCGTTCGCGCCCGAATCGGCTGCCGGCGCGGCGGGGCCGGGCGGCGATGTGGCGGGCTTGAGGGTCGGCGCGGTAGGCTCGAGGGGCGATGCGGCACCGCGTTCCGTGCCGCAGGCTTCGATGGGGCCGCGAGATGCTGGAGCGAGCAATGCCTCCGCGCATGTCGGCGCTCGAATTCCCTCACCCCCAACCCCTCTCCCGGAGGGAGAGGGGAGCTTTGGTCATCCCTCTCCCTCCGGGACAGGGATCGAGGGTGAGGGCAAAGAGTCACCGCGCACCAGTGCGGCCCATGCCCGGCCATCGGCGCTCACCGGAAACGAAAGCTCCAATCCTCCCTCTCCCCCCGGGTGAGGGACCGAGGGTGAGGGAAAGAAGGCAGCGCGGACCAATGCGGCCGATGCCCCGCAATCGGCGCTTACCGACTGGGCCGGTGCCCTGGGAGCGATGAAGCTTTCTGGAATGGCGCGGCAACTCGCGCAGAACTGTGAGCTCGTGGGAGAATCGAACGGTGTAGTCGAGTTGCGACTGGCTGAAGGGCACAAGCACCTGCTGGAGAAAGGCCCGCAGGAGCGGCTGCGGGGCGCGCTCGAAGAACACCTGGGACGCGCAATCCGGTTGAAGATCGCGGTCGGTCAGCCGGTCGGCATGACGCCGGCGGTAATGGACGAGCAGGAGCGGCGCAGCAAGCTCGCCAGTGCCGCCCGAGCGCTCGATGCGGACCCGTTCGTGCGCGACCTGGTGGAGAACCTGGGCGCGCGCGTCGTGCCGGATTCGATCAAACCGCAGCGCTGATATCCACGCGGCATCGGAAAGACGAGGTCGAGATGATGAAAGGCGGCTTGGCGCAGCTCATGAAGCAAGCGCAGCAGATGCAGGACAACATGCGCAAGGTGCAGGAAAGCCTTGCAAGCGTCGAGGTCGAAGGCCAGTCTGGCGCCGGGATGGTGAAGGTCGTCATGACCTGCCGCAATGACGTCAAGCGCGTGAGCATCGATCCCAGCCTGCTGACCGACGACAAGGACATGCTGGAGGATCTGATCGCGGCGGCGTTCAACGACGCCGTGCGCAAAGCCGAGGCGACCTCGCAGGAAAAGATGGCGGGCTTCACCGCGGGCCTCAACCTGCCGCCGGGGATGAAGCTGCCGTTCTGATGCGGCCTGGCCCGGATATCTCAGTGCGCCCGCCCGATTGAAGTCCGTGTGTCGGGTGGGAGGCTTCGGATGAAATATCCGGGCAGCGGCGACATGCTGCCGGCGTATGCGCTGCGATCCCGCGCGCAAAACCGGCAAGGCGCGCCGCGCCACGACAGATCGTCCTCATGAAAAACCCTCCGAGCCTCGAGACGCTCATCTCCGCGCTGCGCTGTCTTCCCGGCGTGGGCGCGAAGTCGGCGCAGCGCATGGCCTTCCATCTCCTGCAGCGAGACCGCGAGGGTGCGTCCCGGCTCGGCAATGCGCTGCTGCAGGTGCTGCAAGCCCTGCGGCATTGCGAGCGCTGCAACAGCTTCAGCGAGACACCGGTGTGCGCCTTGTGCGCCTCGCCGCAGCGCGATGCCTCGGTGCTGTGCGTGGTGGAAACGCCTGCCGATCTCATGATGCTGGAGCAGGCGCAGTGCTTCAACGGCCTTTACTTCGTCCTCATGGGGCGGCTGTCGCCGCTCGACGGCATCGGTCCCAAGGACATCCACCTGGATCGCATGATCGAGCGCGCGCTCGACGGAGCCGTGAAGGAAGTGGTGCTGGCGACCAATTTCACCAACGAAGGCGAGGCGACCGCGCATTTCATCGGCGAGATGCTGACCGCGCGGGGGCTCAAAGTCACGCGCATCGCCCGCGGCCTGCCGGTGGGTGGCGAGATCGAGCACGTGGATAGTGGCACCCTGGCGCGCGCGGTCATCGAGCGCAGGGCACTGTAAGCGGCGACCGCAACGGGCCGCGCAATCGACAGCGGCTACGCGATCGGCACCGCAGGATCGGCGAGCCGCTGCGCATCGGCCTCGCCGCCGGCGGCGAGCAATTTACGAAACGCCAGATGGTCGCGCGGCGCGTTCACCGTATCGACCGCGATCAGCCTGCCAGCGCGCAGGTACATGACGCTGAAGGCCCTCGCGGCCGGGCTTCCGCGCATCAGCGTTGCATCGTGACCCTGCGAGAGCCCCGCAATTTGCAGCCGCAGGTCGTATTGATTCGACCAGAACCACGGCAGCTCGGCGTACGCGCGTTCCTTGCCGGCAAGATTCGACGCGGCTGCGCGGGCCTGGTCGATCGCGTTTTGCACCGACTCCAGGCGCAGGCGCGCGCCGAGGAGCGCATTCGGATGGTTGCTGCAGTCACCGGCTGCGTGGATGTTCGGGTCCGAAGTGCGGGTGAATTCATCGACGATGATGCCGTTGTCGCAAGCGAGTCCGGCCTCCGCCGCGAGTTCCACGTTGGGCTCGATCCCGATGCCGGCGATGACCAGGTCGGCCGCAACCGGGCCTTCGTTGCAGACGACCGACGCGACCCGCGCCGAGCCTTCCAGCGCCTCGATGCGCATGCCGCAGCGGATCTCGACGCCTTGGGCCCGATGCGCTTCGGCAAAGAAGTCGGCGACGATCGGCCCGCTGACCCGGCCCAGGATGCGCTCGGCGGCTTCCAGGACGACGACGTTCATGCCGGCCTTTGCCGCCACGGCGGCGGCTTCCAGGCCGATGTAGCCGGCGCCGATGACGACCGCACGCTTGCCCGCAGCCATGTCGGCCCGAATCCCTTCCACATCGGCGAGGGTTCGCAGGTAATGCACGCCGGTGAGGTCCGCACCCGGTACGCATAGCTTGCGCGGGCGGCTCCCGGTGGCGAGCAGAAGCTTCGAGTACGCCAGCGTTTCGGCGCCATTCAACTGCACACGCATGGCGTCGCGCTCGATGGCGTCTACGCGGGTGCCGAGCTTCAACTCGATGTTGCGCTCGGCGTAGAGC
>JBOIEI010000178.1:0-6075 GCA_050741055.1 Burkholderiales bacterium
CCCACGCACAGCCGGACGGCTACACCCTGCTGTGTGCGTCCGAGACGTTGATCCTGAACGGCGTGCTCCGGCGCGCGAAATACGACGTGCGTCAGGCCTTCGTTCCCGTTGCGCGCATCACTGCGCAGCAGTACATGCTGGCGACCAATCCCACCGTGCCGGTGAGCTCGGTGAAGGAGTTGATCGCCCTCGCCCGCAGCAAGCCCGGTGCGCTCGCATATGGATCCCCCGGCGTGGGGACCACCTTGCATGTGGGATGGGAGCGGATGAGCGCGATGGCCGGTCTGCAGCTGTTGCACGTCCCGTACAAGGGCGGTGCACTCGCCATCCTGGACGTGATCAGCGGTCAGATCCAGATGCTCATGACCACCGTGCCGACCGTCGGGCCTCATGTGCGGGCGAACAAGGTGAAGCTCATCGCCACCACAGGACCGAAACGGGTTCCCGTGTATCCCGAATCCCCCACCGTGTCCGAGTCCGGGCTGCCGGGCTACGAGCTCACCAACAGCTATGCCTTTTACGCGCCCGCGGGCACACCGGCCGCCATCGTCACCAGGGTAAACGCCGCGCTGGTGAAGGGCATGCGCTCCCCCGACACGATGCGCATCGTGGCCGCCGACGGTGGTGAGGTCGCGGCGGCGGAAAGCCCCGCGGAGTTCCGCGCCCGCTTCGTGCGCGCCTATGCCGAGATGGAAAACACCACCAAGGTCGCCAACATCCGGCTCAACTGACCGGGGCGCGATTCACCCAACGCGATTCACCGCAGCACAATCGTCAGCGGCGCAATTGACCGAGACCCGGCTGCCGCTCAGTTGAAACGCCCGCGCGCACCACCGACGCTGAAGCGGCCGGCGCCGAGCAGCGCGAGCGCGAGCGCGGTGAACAGGAACATGCCTTGCAGCTCGAGCGCCCAGCCGCCCTGCTTGGTCAGCGTAAAAAGATCGGCCATGTGGGCGAGGACCACGGCGACCACCATGTTGCCCACGATCACCAGGGCGGCGAGCCGCGTCCACAAGCCGACGATCAGCAGCAGTGGCGCCAGCACTTCTCCCAGGTAGACCAGATAGCCGAACACGCCCGGCATGCCGGATTTCTCGACCATTCCGATGATCCCGTCGACGCCGCCTATCAGTTTCGAGATGCCGTGCAGCAGGATCGTTACGCCCAGGCTGATACGCAGGATCAATTTGCCGAGGTCTTCACTGTTCGTGTACATCGTCGCCATGCCGTGCCCTTTCGTCTTGAACGCGGTTTATCGGGGCGCCTCACCGCGCGCGGCCGCGATCACCGTATCGAGGATCACTTCGCGCTGGAACTCGGTTGCCGCATCGGCGGAACGATCGATCGAATCAGGATCGAACACCGTTTCGCCCTCGAGCCAGCGCGCCTCGGCAGCGGAATCGGCCAGCGCTTTCGACAGCGCGCCGGTCAGCTCGTAGCTCACCGCCGGCAGTGTACAAGCCTTCAGCGCGGCGCGCAGAGCGCTTTCCAGCGCGCTGCGGACATTTGCATACGGCTGCGGAATCATCACGTCGTCGGTGAGCGCGTCGTAGGCGCGCTTGCAGGCCTCGGCGGAGAAGGAGGCAAAGCCGCGACACGATAGCGGGCGCGCCTCATAAATGCCGCACGCGCCGTCGGCAAGCAGCGGGCAAGGCTCGCGCAACGCGATGCGCGCACGCCATTCCAGACCGCGCACGCGTGCGGACGTGGCGCGGATGCGGGCGCAGACCGCGTCGAACGCAGCCGCATCTCGGCGGATCTCGCCCGCGGCTGCGAAGATCTGCGGCGCACTGGCGGAAACGTAGCCGTGACAGCACCAGGCGCAGCCGCGCCGGCAGGCCAGGCGATCTTCCACGCCGCTGGCGCGAAACGACTGCGGCGCGATGCGATAGAGGTATCGCGCCGCCGCGCTGGCCCGGTTCGAATCACGGCGATCGAGAATTTCGATCGCTCCGGCGGTCAGCGCTGCTACGTGATGGAGTTGCGGCTGCGCCGGCAGGCCGTTGCGCTCGACTTCGGCCCGAAGCAGCCGCAGCCTGGCGAGCGCGCGGCTGCGCTTCAGCGACATCGCCGCCCCCGATCGCTCACGCCGGGCTTCTTGGCAAGACGGCTCAGGGCAGCGCGATGCCCAGGGCTTTCGCCTTCGCGCGCAGCCGCTCGCCTGACTTGTCGACGTCGATCACGAAGCGCTCGTGCTCGCACTCGCCGATGCGGTCCAGCTCGTCGAGAAGCTCCACCTTGAACTTGAGCCGCCGCCGATCGACCTCGACCAGCTCGATCTCCGCGCGCGCGGTCTGGCCTTCCAGCGTCGGCGCCAAGTGCTTGATGTGCACGACCGCCCCGACCGTATGCTGGCCGGAGCTCAAGTGCGGCGCGACCAGCTCGTGGCACGAGCGCTCGGAAAAGCGCACCATCTCCGGCGTCGCGAACACCCAGGGACCGCCGCGCGAGGTGCAATGCTTGCGCTCGACCGCGAGCGTGAACGTGCCTTTCAATCCGGGTTTCAATGCTTCCTGCATGTCGGCTCCGTGCTTGCGATGTGGAGCGCGGCCAGCCATGGCAGCCGCCGCATACGATGGAAAGCGCATGATAGGTCGCGCCAGCACTCGCGTCCATGCGCGTGCTACTGCAGCACCGCGTCGGACGCGCCTTCCGAACGCACTCGGCTGCGGCGGCTGGGACCGGCGCAACCCCGGCTACCGGCTCGGGCGCGGTTCGTCTTCGTCCGATCGAGCGCAGTGGACCGCGCCGCAACGCGCCAAGGCGTCGATCTCGGCTCGATCGAGTCCCAGCATCTCGTGCAGCACCGCCCGCGTATCCTGGCCGATCGCGCCACCCGCCCGCGTGATCCGGCCGGGCGTCGCCGAAAGGCGCGGTACCGGCGCGGCGAGTGTGACCGTGCCGAGGGTGTCGTGCGCGGCCGGGACCAGCATCCCGCGGGCGGCGAAATGCGGGTCGGCGAAGATGTCGGCCATGGTATAGATGCGGGTGAACGTCACGCCTTGCGGGGTGAAGGCGCGCTCGAGCTCGGCGTAATCTCGGCCGCCCACCCAAGCTGCGACGATCGCATCGATCTCGGCGCCATGAGTGTTGCGCGCGCGGCGCGCGGCGAAACGCGGATCGGCGGCGAGCTCGGGCTGGCCCATCGCCTCGCACAAGCGGCGGAAGCTGTTCGCCTGCGAACCCTGCACGTGCACGTAGACGCCGTCGCGCGTGCGAAACGTGTTGTTCACATAGGAATCCGCCATGCCCGCGCCCATGCGCTCGGCAACCACCTGCAACTTCTCGTAGGCGGGCACGTGCTGTTCCATGAAGCTGAAAGCGCACTCGTACAGCGCCGTGTCGACATACTGGCCCTGGCCGGTGCGCTCCCGGTGCCGCAGCGCCATCATGGCGCCGAACGCGGCATAGAGGCCGGTGATGTAGTCGGTGAGCCCGATGTTGGCGCGCGCCGGCGGCCGGTCGGGATCGCCGATGATGTAGCGCAATCCGCCGACAGCTTCGCACACGATGCCATAGCCCGGGCGCGCGCTGTACGGTCCGCTCTGGCCGTAACCCGAGATGCGCACCATCACCAGCCCCGGGTGCACCTTCTCCAGGTCGGCGTAGCCGAGCCCCCATTTCTCCAGCCCGCCAGGACGGAAGTTCTCGATGACGATGTCGAATTTCGGCACCAGGCTGCGCACGAGCGCCTGCGCTTCAGGCTTGCGCAGGTCGGCCACGATCAGCCGCTTGCCGCGCAGGATGCTGGCGGCATAGAGCGAGGCACCGTCATGGACCTTGCCCGCGCCGCGGATCGGATCGCCCTCCGGCGGCTCCACCTTGACGACCTCGGCGCCGAAGTCGGCGAGCAGCCGAGCGCAGAACGGGCCGGCAATGGTCGTACCGAGCTCCAGCACGCGCACGCCGTCGAGCGGACGCGGCCCGGCCGGCTCGGCTGCGGCGTGCGTCATGGCAGGTCGCGGCGGCTGGCCACGAAGCGCTCGTGCTGCGCCAGCGCCGCCAGCGCCCAGCCGACGTTCATCATCTCGTCGTACACCGGGATGCCGAGCGCGAGCGCCTGGTCGCGGAACTCGCGCTTGCGCGCCTCCACCTCGGGCCAGCCGTCGGAGCGCAACACAAGGAGGAAGTGTGCGCGTCCCGGGTAGCGCGACTCGACGCGAAGGGCCGCCTGCATGAGGTTGCCCAGCACGTCGCCGCGGGTGCGGCCGACGAACGCCGCCATGTTCAGATGCATGACCAGCGCTTGCGGATTGGCTGTGGCGAAGATCGCATCGAGGATCTTCTCCGCGATCTTGCCCTCGTCCTGCTGCAGCGTGCCCACGGGCGTATCGATCGGGTTGGTGATCGAGGAACCCGGCGGAAGCTTCAACGCGCGCATTGCCGCGAGCGTCGGCGCGGCGAACGGGGTCACGTCCAGGCCCAGCCGCGAGAACAGGTCGGTCGCCAGCACGCTCGTGCCGCCGCCGTTGCCGAACATCACGATCTCGCGCGTCGGCGCGTCGGTGCGCGGCGTGAGCGCCTGGAAGATGAGCAGCGTATCGAGGAACTGATCGAGCGTGTCGACCAGCAGGCACCCGGTCTGGCGCGACAACGCGACCCAGACCCGGTCGTCGCCCGCGAGCGCGCCGGTATGCGAAGCGGCAGCCATGCGGCCTTGCTGCGTGCGCCCGCCCTTGAGGATCACCACCGGCTTGGCGGCGCGGTGGGCCTGCAGCAATTCGAACAGGCGGCGCCCGTCGCGGACCGCCTCCATATAGATGCCGATCACGCGCGTCTGCGGATCGGCCAGGTAGTACTCGAGCAGGTCGCTGGGACCCAGGTCGGCGCTGTTGCCGACCGTCACCGCGGCGGAAAAACGAATACCGCGCACCTGGCCGCGGCGCACGATGTCCGTCCCCAGCCCTCCGCTTTGCGATATCACGCCCACCGTGCCAACTTCCGTCGAGCCGTCCTCGACGAACGTCACCCGCCCGCGCGGCGAGTACATCCCGAGGCAGTTCGGGCCGAGCAGCCGCAGGCCTCCCGCACGCGCCGCGCGAACCAGCTCCTCCTGCAGCGCCTTGCCTTCGTCGACTTCGCCGAAGCCGCTGGAGATAACCTGCGCGAAGCGCACGCGCCCGTTGGCATCCGCGAGCATCTTCGGCACGTGCTGCGCCGGCACCGAGATGTAGAGATAATCGATCGGCTCGGGGGTGTCGGCAACCGACCGGTAGGCCTGTAAGCCATCCACCGCGTCGGCGCTCGGGTGGATCGGGAAGATGCGCCCCGGGTAACCGAACGCGCGCATGCGGCGGATGAAGGTGTTGGCCGCGGCCAGCGAGGTCGCCGACGCGCCCACCACGGCGATCGTCTTCGGCGCGATCAGCGGCTCGAAGGCTGCGAGGATCTCGTTCGCGCCGCTCATGCCGCGCCCCCGGCGGGTGTCAGGATGAAGCGCGCATCGACGGCGACAGCGCCTTGCGCGGAAACGATGACGGGATTCAAGTCGGCCTCGGCGATCTCGTCCTGCAAGCGCATCAGCAGTCCGTCCGCGCCGCCGATCCGCAACAGCACGTCGACCAGCGCTTCCTTCGAAACCGGGACACGCCCGCGCACGCCGTCGAGCAGCGCGGCTGCCTTGAGCTCCGCGAGCATCTCGATCGCGTCGATGCGCTCGATCGGACAGATCCGGAACGTGACGTCCTTCATCACCTCGACGAAAATGCCGCCCAGGCCGACCATGACGAGCGGCCCGAATTGCGGATCGGTGAGGCCGCCGACGACCAGTTCTTCGCCGGGCGGCGCCATCTCCTCGACCAGAAATCCGTCGAGCCGGGCCTTCGCGATGGCGGGGTTTTCGCGCATGGCACGGATCGCGGCCTCCACTTCGGCCGCGTCGCGCAGCCGCACGCGCACGCCGCCGGCATCGCTCTTGTGCAGGATGTCGGGCGACATGACCTTGACGACGAACGGCGCCCTGAGGCCCGCGATCTTCGACGCAGCCGGCTCGTCCGGCGCGACCATGACCGAGCTCGGCACCGCGATGCCGAACTGCGACAGCAGCCGCTTGCCGGCGATCTCGTCCAGCGACGA
>JBOIEI010000179.1:0-16326 GCA_050741055.1 Burkholderiales bacterium
CGTCTGTAGACGGTGCGCCTGTAGGCGGTCATGCCGGCAGGCGCTGCAAGCGGTGCAACCCGCCCGCGCCAACAAGGTGGCTGGCGAATCGTCGGTGGGCGATGTCGGCCCAACCGACTTCCGAACCGGCAGTGCGCGCCGATACAACGCGTGTGAGCGCAATCATCCCGGCTGCGGTCGGATGGGTTAAGGATCGAGCATGACCAAAGGCACCGCATACACGCTGCAAGTTCAGCCACGCATTCCTGCGCGGCTGAAGCGGTTGAACGAGCTGGCGAACAATCTCTGGTATTCGTGGGACCGGCCCACGCGCGGACTCTTCGGCCTGCTGCACCCGGGGTTGTGGAACGCCGTGGCCCACAATCCAAGAGCGTTCCTGCAGCGCGTGGACGAACGCCGGCTGCTGGAAGTGGCGGAGGACCCGGTTTTTCTCGGCACCTTCAACAAGGTCCTCTCCGCCTACGACACCTACCATACCGAGCCGTTGCGCCGCGACGGCTCCGAGTGGCTCCGAAGCACCGACCTGGTCGCGTACTTCTGCGCCGAATTCGGCTTCCATGAAAGCTTTCCGATCTACTCCGGCGGCCTGGGCATTCTTGCCGGCGATCACTGCAAGAGCGCGAGCGACATGCGCCTGCCGTTCGTCGGCGTCGGGCTGCTCTACCGGCAAGGCTACTTCTCGCAGATCATCGACGCCGAAGGCAATCAGCACGCGAGCTATCGGGACAGCGAGTTCGAGGCGATGCCGATCGAGCCCTCGCTGGACGCGGCCGGCAATGAGATTCGCGTCGCCGTCGAGTTCCCCGGGCGCACGGTCATGGCGAAGGCCTGGCACGCGCGCATCGGGCACGTGACGCTGCACCTGCTCGATACCGACATCGAGCCCAACGCCGAACACGACCGCGACATCACCCACCAGCTCTACGGCGGCGATCGCACTACCCGGATCGAACAGGAGATCGTGCTCGGTGTCGGCGGGGTGCGCCTGCTCGCTACGCTGGGGCTCAAGCCGACCGTATGGCACATCAACGAGGGTCACGCCGCATTCCTGGTGCTCGAGCGCATGCGCGCGCTGGTGCAGCAGGGACTGGACTTTCATGCGGCGCTCGAGACGGTGGCGGCGAACACGGTGTTCACCACGCACACTCCGGTGCCGGCCGGCCACGATCATTTCAATCCCGACACGATGTGGCAGTACTTCGAGCGCCACGCGCTCGATCTCGGCATCGACCGAGAAGCGCTGCTGGCGCTGGGGCGCGCCCCCGATTCAGGCGATTTCAACTTGACGGCGCTCGCCATCCGCGGCTCGCGTTTCCAGAACGGCGTCTCGCGCATTCACGGCAATGTGTCGGCATCGATCTGCGCCGGAATGTGGCCGCAGATCGAACCGGGGGAAAACCCGCTCACTTACATCACCAACGGCGTGCACGTGCCGACTTTTCTCGCGCAGGAGTGGCACGAGGTGTTCGAGCGCTACCTGGGCTTCGGCTGGGCGCATCGGCTGGGCAACAGCGAATTCTGGCAGGGCATCTATCGCATCCCGGATCAGCTGTTCTGGAGCGTGCGCCAGTCGCTCAAGTCGCAGATGCTGCACCTGGTGCGCCACCGGATGGCGCAGCAGCACTTCCGCAACGACGGCTCGGAAGCGCACCTGGACCGCCTGCTGAAGCTGGCCGATCCGCTCAATCCGAACGTGCTCACGATCGGCTTCGCGCGTCGCTTCGCGACCTACAAGCGCGCGGGGCTGCTGTTCGACAATCTCGAGTGGTTGCGCGAAATCGTGTCCGACGCGAAACGGCCCATCCTGTTCATCTTCGCCGGCAAGGCGCATCCGGCCGATGCGCCGGGACAGGATCTCATCCGTGAGGTGCATCGCATGTCGCGCCTGCCGGAGTTCGAGGGACGCTTGCTGCTGGTCGAGGACTACGACATGCGACTCGCGCGGCGCCTGGTTTGCGGCTGCGATGTCTGGCTCAACAACCCGACCTATCCCATGGAGGCCTCCGGCACCTCGGGCATGAAGGCGGCGATGAACGGCGGGATCAATCTCTCGGTGCTCGACGGATGGTGGGGGGAAGCGTACGACGGCAATAACGGCTGGGCGATCAAGCCGGCGGCGGCGCAGCTGGACGATGCGCGCCGTGCCCACGAGGAGGCGGTCACGCTGTACGAGCTGTTGCAGGATCATGTGGCACCGCTCTACTACGAGCGCGGCGAGCTGGGTTATTCGTCCGGCTGGGTGCGCATGGCGAAGCACTCCATCGTGAGCCTGCTGCCCCGGTTCAATGCCAGTCGCATGCTGACCGAGTATGTGCGCAAGACCTATCTGCCGGCATCGCAACAGGGACGCCGCTACGGCGAGAACAACCACGAGGCGGCATGCCTGGTCGCCCACTGGAAGAGCAAGGTGCAGCAGGCCTGGCCCGGCGTGACTTTGCGCCGCATCGACGCGCCGAGCGCGCATATCGCCTTCGGCGACAGCCTGACCATCGAGATGGCGGTAAGGCTCAATGGGCTCACGCACGGCGACGTGGTGGTGGAGCTCATCATGGGCCGTCCGATCGGCGAACCGCGCACCCACCAGGCTGCCCGCTACGAGCTCGAATGGGAAGGCCGGAAGAACGAGCTCGGCGAAGACCTGTTTTCGCTCGAGCTCTCACCCGAGCTTTGCGGCAAGCTCGAATACCGCATTCGGGCCTATCCGTGCCATGAGCTGCTCACCCATCCGTTCGAGACCGGGTTGATGATCTGGCTCTGAGCTCGGGCGCCGAGGACGGATGTGCGGCGGCGGTCTGCATCGTCTTGTATAGCGCGATGTAGCGCCGGGCGCTCGCGGCCCAGCCAAAATCGCGCGCCATGGCGTTGCGCTGCAAGCGCTGCCATATCTCGGGTCGACGCCATGCGGCGACGGCCCGCCGCACCGCCGCCACGAGCGCTTGCCGGCTCGCCGCTTCGAACACGAAGCCGGTGGCCGCGCCCGATTCGAGCGAGCGCGACGTGCAATCCACCACCGAATCGGCCAATCCACCGGTGCGGCGCACGACCGGCAGGGTTCCGTAGCGCTGGCTGTACATCTGGTTGAGCCCGCACGGCTCGAAGCGCGACGGCATGAGAAAGATGTCCGCGCCCGCTTCGATCAGGTGCGACAGCGGTTCGTCGAATCCGCGGATGACAGCGACCTTGCCGGGGTTGCGCGCGGCCATGGCCGCCAAGGCCTGCTCGATCGACGCATCGCCGGTGCCGAGCACGATCAATTGCGCCGGCAGGGCAGCCAAGGCATCGGCGGCCTGCACCACCAGATCGATACCCTTCTGCGCAACCAATCGGCTGACTACGCCGAGCAGCGGCTGCTCGGGCCGCGGCTGCAAGCCGAAGCGGCTGCGCAGGGCCCGGGTGTTTTCCGACTTGCGGGCGAGGCTTGCGGCGTCGTAGGTTGCGCTCAAGCACGGGTCGGTCGCCGGATTCCAGGCATCGAGGTCGACACCGTTGAGTATTCCCTCCAGCACGCCCGTGCGAGCGGCGAGCAGCCCATGCAGGCCGAAGCCGAGCGGCTCGGACTGTATCTCGCGCGCATAGGTGGGGCTCACCGTACTGATGCGCCGCGCGTAGTAGAGGCCCGCCTTGAGAAACGAAACCTTGCCGTGGAACTCCAGGCCGTTGATGTCCAGGCTCTGCGCAGGCAATCCGAGGCTCGGCAGTACCTCAGGCGGGAAAATGCCTTGATAGGCGAGATTGTGAATGGTGACGAGGCTGGGTATGTCGGTGTTGCCCCACCAGTGCAGGTATGCGGGCGCGAGCGCGGTCTGCCAGTCGTTGCAGTGGACGAGATCGCAGCGCCAGTCGCAGGGACTGTGCGCAGAAGCCAGCCAGGCGGCGACGTGGGACAGCAGGCCGAAGCGCAACGCATTGTCGGGCCAGTCGAGGCCCTGCGGGTTCAGATACGGGCCGCCTTCGCGCTCGTACAACTGGGGGCAGGCGAGGATCAGCAACGGCACGCCGTTGGGATGCTCTGCCGCCAACAGGCGCGCCGGCGGAAAACCGGCGCTGGGCGGTACCGGTTCCACTGCATGCGCGCTTACGGCCCCGAGAACCTCGCGGTATCCCGGCAGCAGCACATGCACATCGACCCCGAGGCGGCGCAACGCCGCGGGCAATGCAGCCGCGACATCGCCCAGGCCACCGGTCTTGGTGAGCGGCGCGCACTCCGAGGCGGCAAACAGGACGCGCAACGATGCCGTCACGTAGCGCCGCGCACTTATTCGAGCTCGATGCGGCCGTCGAACTGCACTTCCAGCCCGAGCGCCGGAATGCGCAGTGTCATGGTAGCCGGGAACGATTCGGTCCCCTGAATTTTCGCTTCGGTGCGGGCGTGCGCGACCGCCTGCTCGATCTCGTGCTGCGACTTCACACCCACGGTCTTGAGGAACTTGCGGATGCTCATGTTGAAAGCGTCTTCGTTCATGCAATGACCTCGTGTGTCTTGGTAGCGAGAATCATGTCCGGCTCGGGTGCGAGAGCATATGCCGGATGAGCGCCGAAGTCGACGCATCGTGTGCGTCTTGCCGCGCCGGATCGGCCGCTTCGTCCAGTATGCGCTGGGCCAGCTGCTTGCCGAGCTCCACGCCCCACTGGTCGAAGGAATTGATGCCCCAGATCGTCCCTTGCACGTAGACCTTGTGCTCGTAGAGAGCGATCAATGCGCCCAGCGTATGCGGCGTGAGGCGATCGAACACGATCGAATTGGTCGGCCGGTTGCCGGGAAACACCTTGTGCGGCAGCAAGTGCTCGAGCGCCGCGCCTTCGAGGCCCTGCTGCTGCAGCTCCGCGCGCACTTCGGCCTGCGTTTTGCCGCGCATGAGCGCTTCGGTCTGGGCGATGAAATTCGCCAGTAGCAGCCGATGATGCTCGCCGATCGGGTTCTGACTATGGACCGGCGCGATGAAATCGGCCGGCACCAGCGGCGTTCCCTGATGCAGCAGCTGGTAGAACGCGTGCTGGCCGTTGGTGCCGGGCTCTCCCCAGACGATCGGGCAGGTCGCGTAGTCGACCGCTTCGCCGTCGCGGTTGACCGACTTGCCATTGCTTTCCATTTCCAGTTGCTGCAGGTACGCGGGAAAGCGCGCGAGGTACTGATCGTAGGGCAGTACGGCGTGCGACCGGGTGCCGAAGAAATTCGTGTACCACACGCCGAGCAGCGCCAGCGTCACCGGCAGGTTCGATTCCAGGGGCGCTGCGCGGAAGTGCGCGTCCATGGCGTTGGCGCCAGCCAGCATCTGCTCGAACCGATCCATGCCGATCGCCAGCGCCAGCGACAGGCCGATCGCCGACCATAGCGAATAACGCCCGCCGACCCAGTCCCAGAATTCGAACACGCGCGCAGGATCGATGCCGAAGCGCCCGGTGGCGGCCAGGTTGGTGGAAAGCGCGGCGAAGTGATGGCCGACAGCGGCGTCCGAACCGAGCTCGGCCACGAGCCAGGCGCGCGCCGAAGCTGCATTGGCCAGCGTCTCCTGGGTCGTGAAGGTCTTCGAGGCGACGATGACGAGCGTGCTATCGGCTTGCACGCGCTTCAACACTTCGGCCAGATGCGTGCCGTCGACGTTGGAGACGAAATAGGGCGTGATGCGCGGATGTCGGTAGGGCGTGAGCGCTTCGGTGGCCATCAACGGACCCAGGTCGGAGCCGCCGATGCCGATGTTGATCACGGACCGGATCGGCTTGCCGGTGTAGCCCGCGATCGACCCGCTGCGAATCCCGTCGCTGAAGCGGCGCATCGCCTCTCGCACCTGCAGCACCGCCGGCATCACGTCCTGACCATCGAGCAGCATCGGCGTCGTGGCGCGCAAGGCGACGTGAAAGGCAGCCCGGCCCTCGGTGTCGTTGATACGGCTGCCGCTGAACATTTTTTCGATCCAGCCCGGCACGCCTTGCTGCCTGGCAAGAGCATGCAGCAACGGCATCGTTGCGTCGACGACCCGGTTCTTCGAGTAATCGAGCATGAGCCCTGCCGCTTGCAGGGTGTAGCGTTCGCTGCGCCGTGGGTCGGCGGCGAACAGCTCGCGCATGTGGACACCGTTGATGGCGGCGCGGTGCGCGGCGAGCGTTTTCCAGGCCGGCGATTCGGTCAGGCGTGACATGGCTACCTCGTTCGCAGACAGCTACCTCGTTCAGCTACCTCGTTCGCAGACGATCATTCTAGCCGGCCGGATGAAACGAACCGAACGAACGGGTCATGGGCGTCCGCACCGATTTCCGGCACGGGGCGCAAAGTCCCCTGCGCAAATAAAAAGCCCCGTCGGGGACGGGGCCTGTGACTTCACGATCCGGTGTGTCGAGGCCTCAGTACGCTTTCTTCCTGGCGTTCTTCGCGACTTGCGCCGCGACTTGCGAGCCGTTGTTCACGGCGGCGTCCGCGGCCTGGCGCGTTACCTTGGCGAAGGTATCGTAGGCGCTATTGGCCATGACCATCGCGGACTTGAAAGCCGCGAAGGCGGGCTCCGAGCCGGCCGGGGCGGCCTTGGCCGCCTTGTCCAGCGCCGCGATGAGCTCTTCGTTCACCTGCGTCAGCCGCGCTTCCACCAGCTTGTTGAGCTCGGTTTGCGCCTGCGTGGCAACCTCGTACACGCTGCGCGAATAGGCGAGTGCCTTGTCGATGCCAGGCTGCGCTGCGCTCGATTGCAGCGCGACGACATCCTGGACATTCTTCGCTTCGGTCAGCGCCTTGGCATTGCGCAGGCTTTCGTCCAGCGCCTCCTTGGCGGTCTTGAGATTCAGATCGATGAGACGCTCGGTGCTTTGCAACGTGATGTTGGCAACGCTCAGAGCCGCTTCGATGCTCGATTTGCCCAGCTGCATGAAACGTTCGGGTGCTTGCTCCATGATGGCCCTCTATTTGGCTGATATTGATGCAGTGCAACAATAGCGAGTCTAGAGGGGCTGTTACGACCTTGTCAAGCGATATTTCTGTGCTGCAGCATTCGACTGCGGAGCGAACTTGAGCGCGCGCTTACTGGGCCCGTTCGAATACCGCGGCGATGCCTTGCCCACCGCCGATGCACATGGTCACCAGCGCATAACGCCCGCCCGTACGTTGCAGCTCGTAAAGCGCCTTGACCGTGAGAATGCAGCCGGTGGCGCCGATCGGATGGCCCAGGGCGACGGCTCCGCCGTTGGGGTTGGTCTTGGCGCTCGGCAGCTTCAGGTCGCTTGCCACCGCGAGCGCCTGGACCGCGAAGGCTTCGTTGGACTCGACCACGTCGATGTCGTCGATGCCGAGCTTGGCCTCGGCGAGTGCCCGGGTGCAGGCGGGGACCGGTCCGATGCCCATGTACTTCGGATCGACGCCGGCGACGCTATAGGACACCAGGCGTGCCAGCGGCTTCAACCCGCTGGCCTTTGCCTTCTCGGCCGCCATCAGCACCACCGCGGCAGCGCCGTCGTTGATGCCCGAGGCGTTGCCCGCGGTGACCGATCCTTCCTTCTTGAAGGCGGCGCGCAATTTCGCCAACCCTTCGAGGCTGGCATCGGCTCGCGGATGCTCGTCGCGATCCACCACGATGCTGCCCCTGCGCGTCTTGATCTCCACCGGGACGATCTGCTCCTTGAAGCGCCCGGATTCGATCGCATGGATGGCGCGCCGGTGGCTTTCCACCGCGAACGCATCCTGTTCCTCGCGCGAGATGTTCCATTTCTCGGCGATGTTCTCCGCGGTGATGCCCATGTGCACGGTATCGAACGGATCGGTCAGTGCGCCGACCATCATGTCGACGACGCCGCCATCGGCCATGCGTTGGCCCCAGCGCAGAGTCGGCAGCAGATAGCCGCCGCGACTCATCGACTCGACGCCGCCCGCGACCGCCGTATCGCAATCACCCGCTGCGATGCTCTGCGCGGCGCTGACGACCGCTTGCAGGCCGCTGCCGCATAGCCGATTGAGCGTGAGCGCAACCGTTTCCTGCCCGAGCCCGCCTTGGAGCGCGGCCACCCGCGACAGGTACATGTCCTTGGGCTCGGTATGGATCACGTTCCCGAACACCAGCTGGCCGACTTCTTCCGGCACAACTTTCGATCGCTTGACGGCTTCACGCACCACGGTCGCAGCCAGCTCCGTGGGCGCGACATCCTTCAACGCGCCGCCGTAGTCTCCGATCGCGGTGCGTGCGCCGCTCACTACCACCACTTCGCGTTTGCCGTCCATGATGCTCCTTTTCGCTCGCCGCCTCGGCTCGGACATTATAGGCCTCGATGTAGCGTACCGACCCGCCACGGAGCTGCGACTGCCATCCCGGCTCGGAGCGATCGGCGATCGGTCACGAGAAAAGCGCGCGACATTGTTCGGCGCTGAGAACGTAGGTTTGGCCGCAAAATTCACAACTCACTTCCATCCGGCCGCGTTCGGCGAGCACTTCCTCGACTTCGCTACGCCCAAGGCCGGTCAGCATGTTTTGAACGCGTTGGATCGAGCAGGAACAGGCGAAGCGCAGCGCTCGCCCGTCGAACAGGCGCACATCGTCCTGCGGGAACAGCCGACGCAAGAGCGTCGGGGCGGGCAGCTCGCGCAGCTCTTTCGCGCTCACGGTACCCGCGAAATGTTGCACCCGGTTCCAATCGTCGGGGTCGGCGTCGGTACGGTCCGGGATACGCTGCAGCAGCAGACCGACCGCGGCATCCCTGTCGGCGTGCAGCAGCATGCGCGTTTCGAGTTGCTCGGATCGGCGCATGTAATCTTCGAGCGCTTGCGCCAGCGAATTGCTTTCGATCGGCACGATGCCTTGGTACCTCGCGCCGCCGCTGCCGCCCAGCGTGATGACGCAGCGCCCGGCGCCGATCAGCTCGTTCAAGGGTGCTGCCGGGATCGGGTCGCTCCAGCGCGCGGTTCCGCGCAATCCGTAATCGCTGGAGCATTCGGCGAGCAGCAGCTGGAGCGCGCCATCGCCTTGCATCTGCAGCAGCAGGCTGCCGTGCGTGCGCTTGAGCGTCGATGCGAGCAGCGCAGCCGCAACCAAGCCTTCGCCGAGCAACGATTCCACCACGCCCGGATAGGCGCGCAGCGTGCGCAGGAAACGCCATGCCGCATCGAGCTGGACGATGGCGCCGCGTACCGCGACATGCTCGAACATGAATCCGTGCAAGAAATCGCTCACGGCATCGACGCCAGGCGGCAGTGGACGATGCGAACGGCGACCGACAGCGCTGAGCGCGCATCAGATACTGCACCGTCAGCAGCGAGGGGCAGCGCGCTTCGCACCGCAAGCTCTTCACGCACAGCGACAACCGCGCCCAGTGTCGTGCGGGCAAGCGGTTGCGCACCCGCCGGTGCGACCGGGCGCGGATTGACTTTGTTGCAGTGCTCGTGTCTCATAGGCCGCGACGAATTATAGGACGCGTCGCTGCGACGCCCAGTCCTTCCCCCTCCGTAACGAATCCCAACGTCGAACCATGACGCCAGGCGCGCCGCCTTCGAGACCCGTACCGCAGTCGCCGATCGATCGCGGCGAGCGTTACGTAAGCCGCCTCACCAAGAACACGTACGCTCTCATCCTGGCCGGTGGCCGCGGCAGCCGGCTGCTGGGCCTGACCGACTGGCGCGCCAAGCCTGCCGTGCCGTTCGGCGGCAAGTTCCGCATCATCGATTTTCCGCTCTCGAACTGCGTCAACTCGGGCATTCGCCGCATCGGCGTGGCGACCCAGTACAAGGCGCAGAGCCTGATCCAGCATATCCAGCGCGGGTGGAGCTTTCTCGACGGGCGCATGAAGGAGTTCGTCGATATCCTGCCCGCGCAGCAACGCATCATGGAAGCCTGGTACAAGGGCACGGCGGATGCCGTGTTCCAGAACCTCGACGTTCTGCGCGATTACGATCCGCAGTACATGCTGATCCTCGCCGGTGATCACGTGTACAAGATGGACTACGGGCGCATGCTCGCCTATCACGAGCAGACCGCGGCCGATGTGACGGTGGGCTGCGTCGAGGTGACGGCGGAAGATGCACGCGCGTTCGGCGTCATGGGGGTCGACGAGAACGATCGCGTGGTTTCCTTCGTCGAGAAGCCTCCCCAGCCGCCGTGCGTGCCCGGCAAGCCGGGTGTGGCGCTCGCCAGCATGGGCATCTACGTATTCAACACCCGGTTCCTGTTCGAACAGCTCGTGCGCGATGCCGACGAGCCGGGCTCGCAGCACGATTTCGGCAAGGATCTCATTCCGTACCTGGTGCCGCGCTACCGCGTTTACGCGCACCGTTTCGGCGACTCCTGCGTCGGCAGCGAAAGCACGCCGTATTGGCGCGACGTCGGCACCGTCGACGCCTACTGGGAAGCCAACATGGAATTGACGCGCGTGACGCCTGCGCTCAATCTCTACGACGACGTATGGCCCATCTGGACCCATCAGGAGCAGCTGCCGCCGGCGAAGTTCGTATTCGACGACGACGGCCGCCGCGGCATGGCGATCGATTCGCTCGTATCCGGTGGCGACATCATCAGCGGCGGCACTGTGCGCCGTTCGCTGCTGTTCTCCAACGTGCGCGTCGACAACCGAGCCGTCATCGAAGATTGCGTCGTGCTGCCCGACGTGACGGTCGGAGCCGACGTGGTATTGCGCAAGGTCGTGGTCGACAAGCGCTGCATCATTCCCGACGGCATGCATATCGGCGTCGATGTGCAAGCCGACCGCGCCAGGAACTTCTTCGTCACCGAGCGAGGCGTGACGCTGGTCACTGCGGACAAGCTCGGCCAGCAGACGCATGTCACGCGCTGAGCCCGGCTTGCCCGGATATTTCACCAGGCCGGCCCGAAGCGTAGCCAATGAATATCCGGGCTTGATGGCCGGCTCCGTGCTGCCGTGAGCCGACCCCTCGACCTGGTGCTGCTGTGGCATATGCACCAGCCCGACTATCGCGATCCCGCCAGCGGCGAGTTCCTGTTCCCGTGGGTGTATCTGCATGCGCTCAAGGACTACTCCGACATGGCGTGGCACCTCGAGCAGCGCACGGGCATGCATGCAACCGTCAACCTGGTGCCGGTTCTGCTGGATCAGATCGAGGATTACGCGCGCCAGTTCGAGCGGCGCGAGTTGCGCGATCCACTCTTGCGGCTGCTCGTGCATGCCGATCCCGATCGCATGGACAAGACCGAGCGCGCGCTGGTGCTCGACAGCTGTTTTCGCAGCAACCACGATCGCATGATCGAGCCCTTTCCGGCCTACCGCGCCCTGCACGCGCTTTACCTGCAGTGCGAAGAGGGCGGAGACGCTTCATGCAGCTACCTGTCGGGCCAGTACCTCGCGGACCTGCTCACGTGGTACCACCTCGCGTGGACCGGCGAGTCGGTACGCAGGGAACACGCGCTCGTCGTGCAGCTCATGACGAAGGGCTCGGGCTTTTCGGCTGCGGACCGCGCGGCTCTGCTCGATCTGATCGGCCACGTCGTGCGCGGCATCATTCCGCGCTTTCGCGCGCTCGCGGCGAGCGGACGCGTCGAGCTCACCACTACGCCGCAGCAGCATCCGCTGGCGCCCTTGCTGCTCGATCTTGCCAGCGCGCGCCAGGCCGAACCGGGCATCGAGCTGCCGCACGAATTGTCGTATCCGGGCGGGCGCAGCCGGGTCGCGGCGCATCTCAGCTCCGCCATAACGAGCCACGAAGCGCGATTCGGTGCGCGGCCCAAGGGCGTGTGGCCGGCCGAAGGCGCGCTATCGGATGCCTTGGTCGAGATGCTGACCGGCGCAGGTTGCGCGTGGGCCGCGAGCAGCGAGACGGTGGCTGCGAACTCGTTGCGTTCGCTGGCACGCGCCGCCGAAGACAAGAATCGATTTCTGTACCGGCCGTACCAGACGAGTGGCCTCATGCTGCTGTTTCGCGATGATCGCTTGTCCGATCTGATCGGGTTCGAATACGCGAAATGGCATGGCAAGGATGCATCCAGCCATTTCGTTTCCGAGCTCGAAACGATCGCAGGCGATGCGGCCGAAGGCGACGTGCCCTTGGTGAGCGTGATGCTCGACGGCGAGAACGCCTGGGAGTACTACCCGTACAACGGCTTTTACTTCCTGCAGGATCTTTATGGCGCGCTCGAGTCGCATGCATCGATCCGCACGCGCTTGCCGGTGCAGTGCCTGGAGCGCGTGCGCGAGCCGCTCGAACGCATCGTTGCCGGCAGCTGGGTCTACGGCAGCTTTTCGACCTGGATCGGCTCGCACGACAAGAACCGCGCGTGGGATCTTCTGTGCGCGGCCAAGCGCAGCTTCGACCTCGTATCGGCCAGCGGGCGGCTCGCGCCTTCGAAGCTGTCCGAGGCCGAGCACCGGCTCGCGGTATGCGAAGCCTCCGACTGGTTCTGGTGGTTCGGCGACTACAACCCGGCGCATGCGGTGGCGAGCTTCGATCGGCTTTTTCGACGCAATCTGACCGAGCTCTATCGATTGCTCGAATTGCAGCCTCCGGCCGAGTTGTCGCAGCCGATCAGTCACGGCGGCGGCGAGCCCGAGGCCGGCGGCGCCATGCGGCGGGCGACATGAGCTTCCCGCCCTAACTACCTCAGCGGTTGCGGCGGCCCGTAGCCGTAGAGCCAGAAATACTCGTCGTTCTCTCCGGGCCGCGTTCCTTCCCATACCTGGTGCCAGCCGGGTGGAATTTCGGGCGGTTCCGAACGCTCGCCTTGCGCCAGCAGCAGATCGCAGGTGCGCCGGCGCTCGGGCGCTTCCTCGCGATAGGTCACGATGCCGCCGAAGTAGTGCAGCATGGCGCGCTGCGATTCGCCGAGGCCGCGGCTGGAAATGCAATCGTACCCCGCAGGCAGCGTCTGGACGAGCTCGGCCACCATGCTGCGGTAGCTCTTGCTCGTATCGGCATAGTCCAGGAACAGGGTATTAAGCAATCCCCAGATGAGCGTCATGCCGGCCGCCCATACGATGACCGGACGCTCCAGCATGCGCTCGAGCTTCGCCAGCAACGCGACCCAGACGCCGCAGAAGGCGACGGCGGTCAGCAGCGGGAACCAGCGCACGTGGCTGTCGTAGGCGGGCTGCAGCTTGTGCAAGTGGCGTGAGAGTCGCCCGGGAATGCCGAGCTCGAGCCCACTCCAGTACACCCAGGCTACGACGACGAAGAAGCTGAAGCCCATCACGCCGAACCAGTACATCGAGTTGGATGCGCCGCGACGCATGTTGTCGACCGCCGGCGCGGCCAGCAAGGCGAGCGGCACGAGCAGTGGCATGGCATGCAGCTCGCGCATGGGCCCGCAGGCGCTGAGGGCCATGAGCGCCACCGCGAACACGACGACCGGAAGCTGAACTGCCGGCCGGCCGAAATGGGACACGCGGGTTCCCCATAGCACCCAAAGCGCGAGCGGCAGCGACGGCCACGCGTACCACGGCAGGATGCGCAGATAGTGCAGGCGATCGTTATGTAAGCTTGCCTCCTGGGTGCCGAGGAAACAGGCGAACGTATGTGTCCACCACTGCCAGAAGAGCTCGCTCGATTGCGAGTACAGGGCGATGGGCCAGATCAGTAGCCATGGCGCAACCGCGCCCAGCGCAGCGGCCGCGCCGGGCAGCATCGCACGCCGGCGCCAGGCTCGGCACCCCAGCACCAGGATTGCAGCCGCGAGTGCGAGCACGCCCGGCGCGAACAGGCCCTTCGCCATGAAGCCCAGGCCCGCCCCCGTGCCGAGCCATAGACCGCCAACAATCGCCCGTCGCGGCATCAGGGCGAGCCCGTAGCAGCCGATGGCGAAGCCGGCGAACAAGGCGCTGTCGGCAATCAGCTGATGAGCGCGCACGGCGAGCCCGACCGATCCGAGCAACAGCAAGGTCGCAACCCAGCCTCGATTGCGGCCGTGCAACTCTCGTCCCGCGGCCGCGCTGAAGCCGAACACAATCGCAATGTATGCCGCCGTTGCGAGCCGGGCGCCGTCGTGCACGGGAAGCAGGAAGGAAAACGCCTTTGCGAATAGCGCCGCGGTCAGTATGTAGAGCGGCGGCTGCTGCACGAACGGTTCGCCCGCAAGCATCGGCACGGTCCAGCTGCCGCCCTGCAAGACTGAATAGACCAGGCCGAAGGTATACGCTTCGTCCGGCTTCCAGGGATCGTGACCCATCAGCCCGGGGATGATCCAGGCTGCGCAGATCGACAATGTGAGAGCGACCATGACGTTGTTGTTGGCGGGTCGCTCGGTTCGAATCGCGTTCAGCACCGGCATATTCTACGTGAACGCCGCCGGCATGGTTTCGCCCGGCACGGGCCAAATCCTGAAGCGCTACGCCACGCAGGCGCGAATTCACGCTGGCTTGCTTCGGGTTGGCTGCAACCGCGTGCGAGTCACCCCGGTCGATCTTCCTCGGCGCATTGCTTCGCGGCCATCGTGCTGGCGGCCGCGCTGCTTGAACTACAATTCGTACCGTTCGATTTGCCGCAAACCTGTCCGCCTTGATCACTCTGCGCAACCTCTCCATCGTCCGGGGCGCTCGCGTGCTTGCCTCGGAAGTGAATCTCACCTTGCATGCCGGCAGCCGCATCGGCGTGGTCGGTCCGAACGGCTGCGGCAAGTCGACGCTGCTCGCGCTTCTTGCCGGCGACCTCGGCACCGAAAGCGGCGACATCGACATGCCGCCCGGGCTTGCGATCGCGCGCGTGCTGCAGGACACGCCCGCGGTCGAACGCTCGGCAATCGACTACGTGCTCGACGGCGACGCAGAGCTGCGCGCCGTGCAGGCGGCACTGGATGAGGCGCAGGCGGCGCATCACGGCGGCGAGGTGGCTCGACTGCATGACAAGCTCGAAGCAATCGATGGCTACCGCGCGCAAAGTCGAGCAGCGACGCTCTTGCATGGCCTCGGCTTTGCGTTCGAGGAGCATTCGGCGCCGGTGGCCTCGTTCTCGGGCGGTTGGCGCATGCGCCTGAATCTCGCCCGAGCATTGATCGCGCGTTCGGATCTGTTGTTGCTCGACGAGCCGACCAATCACCTGGACCTGGATGCCATCGTCTGGCTCGAGCGCTGGCTTGCCAGCTATTCCGGGACCCTGGCCATGGTCTCGCACGACCGCGAGTTTCTCGATGCGACCGTCCAGCGCGTGCTGCACTTCGATGGCCGCACCATCGTGAGCTACAGCGGCAACTACACGGACTTCGAGGTGGCGCGTGCGGGCGCGCTGGCGACGCAGCAGGCCGCGTACGCGAAGCAGCAGCGCGAGATCGAGCACCTGCGCCGGTTCGTGGATCGGTTTCGTGCCAAGGCAACCAAGGCCAGCCAGGCGCAAAGCCGGCTGAAGGCGCTTGCGCGCATGGAGGCGATCGCCCCGGCCCACGTCGACTCGGCATTCAGTTTCCGCTTCGATTCGCCGACGGCCGCGCCCAGCCCGCTGATCGTTCTGCAAGACGCGAGATTGGGCTACGGCGAGCGTACGGTACTGCACGAAGTCGAGCTCTCCATCCTGCCCGGTTCGCGCCTTGCGCTGCTGGGACGCAACGGCGCCGGCAAGTCGACCCTGGTGAAAGCGCTTGCTGCTGCCGAGTCGCCACTCGCGGGCAAGCGTACCGAGGGACGAGGGCTCGCGATCGGCTACTTCGCGCAGCATCAACTGGAGCAGCTGCGCGACGACGAAAGCGCGTTGCAGCATCTGCTACGGATCGACGCGGGCGCTCGCGAGCAGGATCTGCGCGATTACCTCGGACGGTTCGGCTTCGGCGGCGATCAGGCATTGGCGCCGGTCGGTCCGTTCTCCGGTGGGGAGCGCTCGCGGCTCGCGCTGGCGCTGATCGTGCGCCGGCGTCCCAACCTGCTGCTGCTGGACGAGCCCACCAATCATCTTGACCTGGAGATGCGGCATGCGCTCACGCTGGCGCTGCAGGAATACGAGGGCGCGGTGGTGCTGGTCTCGCACGACCGGCACATGGTGCGCACGACCGCGGACGAGCTTTGGCTGGTGGCCGGCGGGCAGGTTTCTGCGTTCGATGGCGATCTGGATGACTATCGCGCCTGGCTCCAGTCCGACAAGCCTGTCCGTCCAGGCTCGGCCGACGCCCGCGCGGGCCGCAAGGAAGCGCGACGGGAACGTGCCCGGCGCCAGGACGAGGCCGCCGCCCGGCGCCGGCCGCTCGAAATCGAGCTTCGCGCGCTCGAGAACGAGATGGGCGCGCTCGGCGACGAAACCGACGCCATCGATGGCAGGCTGATCGAGGCCGCGTCCGGCAGTGTCGATGCCGGCTTCATTGCGGATTTGCACAAGCGCCGGGCAGAAATCGCGACGAGAGTGCAGATAGCCGAGGAACGCTGGTACGAACTGCAGGACGCATTGAGCGCGCTGGAGCAAGCCTGACTCGGATGTAGGAT
>JBOIEI010000180.1:0-9071 GCA_050741055.1 Burkholderiales bacterium
GTAGCGGAAGGGACGGCATAGCGCTAGCGCGGCGCGCCTTTCTGCATCTGTTGCATCATTTCTTTCATCTTGTGCGGATCGGCATTCATGATCTCGTTCATATTCATCCCGCCCATGCCTTCCATCGTCACGTCGCCCGGCTTCTGCCCAGGCTTGCAGGGGCCGACCCAGCGCGCATCGATCTTCTGCAACATCTCCTTCATGCCCTGCATCGGTGGCTCGAAGGTCGAGCGCAGCTCTCCCGAATAGCGGGTGGCGAAGTCGCCGCTGAAGCGGCCGTGGGTGCGTATGGTCGTGTTGCCGCTGCGGCAGACGGCATCGATCACGAAGACGCTGCCTTCGCGCCGTATCGACTGCTGCTGGCATTCCTGGCTTTGCCCGGCGCGCGAAGCGATCAGGTCGTCGGTCTTCTCGTCGGTGCACATGCTCATCGACTGCGGTGGAACGGCCAGCCCGGTCGTGGTCACGGTCTGTTGCCACAGGCCCGGTTTGCGCTTGGGCGCGTCCATGGATGCGGCCTGGACGGCGACGATCGGCGCAACAAGCGCGCAGGCCCCGAGGGTGATCCGAAACGCTACGGCCGGCATGAATGCACTCCGGTCAAATGACGAACAGATCGACGAACTCGTTGACCGGGGTGGCCTCGAGCCGTGCCCCATCCTCGCAGAGCTTCAGGATCGCGTCGCATTGCTTGGCCGGGAAACGGCGGCCGAGGTTGGTCTTGAACTTCTCCACCAGCAGCGGGATGCCTTCGGCACGCCGGCGCCGATGACCGAGCGGATACTCGACGTCGACCTTGCGCGTCTGGCTGCCGTCGGTGAAAAACACCTGGATGCCGTTCGCGATCGAGCGTTTGGCCGGGTCAAGATAGTCCGCGGTCCACTGCTTGTTCTCCACGCAGAGCATCTTTTCGCGCAGCCGATCGATGCGCGGATCGCGCGCGACCTCGTCCTCGTAATGCCGTGCGGTGAGACTGCCGTGGATGAGCGCAACCGCAGTCATGTACTGGATGCAGTGATCGCGATCGGCCGGGTTGTTGAGCGGCCCCTTCTTGTCGATGATGCGGATGGCCGACTCGTGGGTGGTGATCACGACCTCCTTCACCTCGTTGAGCCGCGGCGCCACGTCGGGATACAGCTCGAGCGCGGCTTCCACCGCGGTCTGTGCATGGAACTCCGCCGGGTAGGAGATCTTGAACAGCACGTGCTCCATCACGTACGAGCCGTACTCGCGCGTGAACTGGAACGGCTGCCCCTTGAAGAGCACGTCGTAAAAACCCCAGGTGGACGCGGTGAGCGCGGACGGATAGCCCATTTCGCCCTTGAGCGCCATGAGCGCGAGACGCACGCCGCGGCTGGTTGCATCCCCGGCGGCCCAGGACTTGCGCGAGCCGGTATTGGGCACATGGCGGTAGGTGCGAAGCGATTGGCCGTCGATCCAGGCGTTGGAGAGCGCGTTCACGATCTCCTCGTGCGGCGCGCCGAGCATGCGCGCGACCACCGCGGTGGTGGCCACCTTCACCAGCACGACGTGGTCGAGGCCGACACGGTTGAAGCTGTTCTCGAGCGCGATGACGCCCTGGATCTCGTGTGCCTGAATCATGCCTTCCAGCACAGCGCGCATCAGCAGCGGCTCGTGTCCGTGGGCGATGTTATTGCGCGACAGGTAATCGGCGACGGCGAGGATCCCGCCCAGGTTGTCGGACGGATGGCCCCATTCGGCGGCGAGCCAGGTGTCGTTGAAATCGAGCCAGCGGATCATGCAGCCGATGTTGAAGGCCGCCATGACCGGATCGAGCTGAAACGACGTGCCGGGCACTCGCGCCCCGTTCGGCACTACGGTGCCGGGCACGATCGGGCCCATGAGCTTGGTACAGGCCGGGTAGGAGAGCGCCTCCAGTCCACAGCCGAGGGTATCCATCAGGCAATAGCGTGCGGTCTCGTACGCTTCCTTGCTTGTGACTTGGTAGCGAGCGACGTAGTGCGCGATGTCTGTGAGAACCTTGTCCGGTTCGGGGCGAATGTTGGTGATGGCGCTCGACATGGCGGGCTCCCTTTGATGCGTCTGTATTCGCGCCATTCCTACGCAGAGGGGAATCCAGGTGTACTTCGCGACGCCCTGGAGGCCCGCTTGCGCGGGGACGACGACAACCCTGTCGTTCTCGTGCTACTCGCGCTTCTCGATCGGTACGTATTGCTTGCCCTCGGGACCGGTGTACACCGCCGTGGGACGGATGATCTTGTTGTCGATGCGCTGCTCGATCACGTGCGCCGACCAGCCGCTGGTGCGCGAGACGACGAAAATCGGCGTGAACATCGCGGTCGGAATGCCCATCTTGTGATACGACACGGCCGAGAACCAGTCGAGGTTCGCGAACATCTTCTTCTCGCGCGCCATGACTGCTTCGATGCGATCGGCGATGTCGAACATCTTCATGTCGTTGGAAGCGGCAGAGAGCTTGCGCGCGACTTCCTTGATGATGCGATTGCGCGGGTCGGCGATGGTGTAGACGGGATGGCCAAAGCCGATGATGGTCTCGCTGGCCGCTACGCGCTTGACGATGTCCGCCTCGGCTTCGGCGGGCGTCTCGTAGCGCTTCATGACCTCGAAGGCGACCTCGTTGGCGCCGCCGTGCTTGGGGCCGCGCAGCGCGCCGATGCCGCCCGTGATGGCCGAGTGCATGTCCGCGCCGGTGCCCGCGACCACGCGGCAGGCGAAGGTCGAGGCATTGAACTCGTGCTCGGCGTAAAGATTGAGCGAGGTGTGCATGGCGCGCACGAACATCTCGCTCGGCGCCTTCCCGTGCAGCAGGTGCAGGAAGTGACCGCCGATCGAATCGTCGTCGGTCTCGACCTCGATGCGCCGGCCGTTCTGGCTGTAGTGGTGCCAGTACAGCAGCATCGAGCCGAACGAGGCGATCAGCCGATCGGCGATGTCGCGTGCGCCCGGCGCGTTGTGGTCGTCCTTCTCCGGCAGCGTGGTGCCGAGCGCCGAGCAGCCGGTGCGCAGCACATCCATCGGGTGCGCCGCGGCCGGTACGCATTCGAGCACCGCCTTCACCGCTGCCGGCAGCCCGCGCAACGACTGGAGCTTTGCCTTGTAGCCTGCCAGCTCGGCTGCGGTGGGCAGCTTGCCGTGGATCAGCAGGTGCGCGATTTCCTCGAATTCGCAGCGCTCGGCGATATCGAGAATATCGTAGCCGCGATAGGCGAGGTCGTTGCCCGTTCGGCCCACGGTGCACAGCTCGGTGCTGCCGGCCGCGATGCCCGAGAGCGCGACCGACTTCTTGGGCTTGAAGGTGGGTGCGGGGGACGATGCCATGGAGGTTTCCTTTGCGCTGATGGGTCGGACGCGCGCGCTCAGCCCAGCAGGTGCTTGATCGAGTCGCGCTCTTCCTGCAGCTCCGTGAGCGTGGCCTGCATGCGGGCGCGGCTGAAATCGCTCACGTCGATGCCCTTGACGATCTCGTAGGCGCCATTGCGGCAGGTGACGGGATAACCGTAGATCACGCCTTCGGGGATGCCGTAGCTGCCCTCGGATGGAATGCCCATGCTCACCCAATCGCCTTCGCGCGAGCCCGAGATCCAGTCGCGGATGTGATCCATGGCGGCGTTGGCCGCGCTCGCCGCGCTCGACAACCCGCGCGCCTGGATGATGGCCGCACCGCGCTGCTGGATGGTCGGGATGAACTGCTTTTCGATCCAGGCCTGGTCGTTGATGAGCGCGGCGACTTTCTGGCCCTCGACCTCGGCCGAATACAAATCCGGGTATTGGGTTGCCGAGTGATTGCCCCACACCGTCATCTTGCGCACCGAGGAAACGGGCTTGCCGACCTTCTGCGCGATCTGCGTCAGCGACCGATTGTGGTCCAGGCGCATCATGGCCGAGAAGCTCGACGGTTTGAGGTCTTTCGCATTGCGCATGGCGATGTAGCAATTGGTGTTGGCGGGGTTGCCCACCACCAGCACCTTCACGTTGCGGCTTGCCACCTCCGACAAGGCCCGGCCCTGGGTGGTGAAGATCGCCCCGTTCGCTTCCAGCAGATCCTTGCGCTCCATGCCCTTGCTGCGCGGACGTGCACCGACCAGCAAGGCCACGTCGACATCGCGGAAGGCCACTTTCGGATCGTCGCTGGCAACGATCGATTGCAGCAGCGGGAAAGCGCAATCGTCCAGCTCCATGACCACGCCATTGAGAGCGGTCATGGCCGGGGTGATATCGAGCAGCTGCAGGATCACGGGTTGATCCTTGCCGAGCATCTCGCCGCTGGCGATGCGGAACAGCAGGCTATAGCCGATCTGGCCGGCGGCGCCGGTGACGGCCACGCGTAGCGGGCGTTTCATCGAAGGGCTCCAGGGAAGTGCATGCGAAACTTGCGGGTTGGAGAGCCGGCGCGGACCTCGCGCGGGAGGCGGAAAAGAGGGCGCCGGAGGCGTTTCGATCATAGCGGCCAGCCGCGCGCGGCGTCAACCGAGCGAGGCAGCGCGCCAGCGTCGCCGGGATGCTCGCGCGCCCCGTTTCGGCGCTGCGCAGTCCGGCTGAAAACAGACGCGCGGCGGCTGTCATATCGAGCGCAATGCTCGCCCCGGGGTTATGCCCGCCGTGCGAAAACTGGTACACTTCGTCGACCTCCGAAGGTCGCAATTGAACCGTAGGTTGCGCTCGTGTTCGTGGCGATGCGGCCTCGAACCTGTGCCGATGCCGACCCTGCCCATGAACCCGCTTCATCGTCGAGGCTCGAGCCGCAGTGCGGCGCGAATTGGCCGCACGGAACTGTGCGCCGCTGGCGAGCCGGGCCGGCGGCAGGGGGTGACGAACTGACCATGGAAAACGTACAAAAGATCCGCCCCAAGCATCTCGACCTGTTCAGCATCCGCCTGCCGGTACCGGGGTGGGTCTCCATCCTTCACCGCATCAGCGGTCTCGTCCTGTTCCTGCTCCTGCCCTTTCTGTTGTGGCTGCTCGACAACTCGCTGCATTCGCGCTCGAGCTTCGCGCGCTTCCAGGCGGTGATATCCGCACCGCTGGTGAAACTGGTCCTGCTAGGCCTCATCTGGGCGTTCCTGCACCACCTGTTCGCGGGACTGCGCCATATCGCGCTGGATCTGGACTGGGGCGTGAACCTGGAGGCGGGGCGCGCCACGGCGAAGCTCGTGCTGGTTGCGAGCCTCGTTCTGACAGCAGTCCTGGGAGCGATGCTGTGGTGAAACGCATCGTGGTGGGCGCGCATTACGGCCTGCGCAACTGGGCCGTGCAGCGGGTTACGGCCGGGGTGGTCGCGGCCTATGTGATCTACCTCCTGATCGTGTTGGCACTGCAGCCGCAGCTCGATTTCATCGCCTGGCGCTCGGTTTTCACCCATACGTGGATGCGCGTGCCGACCTTCGTTTGCCTGATTGCCGTCTACATGCACGCCTGGATCGGGGTCCGCGACATCCTGATGGATTACGTGAAACCGACGATACTGCGCCTTGGGCTTCTGGTCGTGGTTGCAGTGGCGCTGCTCGCATACACCGCCTGGACGGTGCAGATTCTCTGGAGCCTGTGAGATGGCGTTAGCGGTTCGGAAGTTCGATGCGGTGATCGTCGGCGCCGGCGGCTCCGGCATGCGCGCGGCGCTGCAACTGGCGGAAGCGAACCTCAAGGTTGCGGTGCTGAGCAAGGTTTTCCCGACGCGTTCCCATACCGTCGCCGCGCAGGGCGGCGTGGCCGCCTCGCTCGGCAACAACGGCGAGGACAACTGGCACTGGCACATGTTCGACACGGTGAAGGGCTCGGACTACCTGGGCGACCAGGATGCGATCGAGTTCATGTGCCGCAAGGCCAACGAGGTCGTCTACGAGCTCGAGCACTACGGCATGCCGTTCGATCGCACGCCCGAAGGGCGCATCTACCAGCGTCCGTTCGGCGGCCAGACGCGCAACTACGGCGAGGGGCCAGTCGCACGCTCCTGTGCCGCGGCCGACCGCACCGGGCATGCAATGCTGCACGCGCTCTATCAGCGCAACGTGCGTGCACATGCGCACTTCTTCGTCGAATGGATGGCGCTCGACCTCATTCGCGATGCCGAGGGTAGCGTGGTCGGTGTCAGCGCGATGGAAATGGAGACGGGCGAGGTCTACATCTTCCATGCCAAGGCCGTGCTGTTCGCCACCGGCGGCGCCGGGCGCATCTTCTCCGCCAGTACCAACGCCTTCATCAATACCGGCGACGGGCTCGGCATTACCGCGCGCGCGGCGCTTCCGCTCGAAGACATGGAGTTCTGGCAATTCCACCCGACCGGCGTTGCCGGTGCCGGCATATTGATCACCGAGGGCGTGCGCGGCGAGGGCGGCTATCTGCTCAACAAGAACGGCGAGCGCTTCATGGAGCGTTACGCGCCGACGGTCAAGGATCTGGCGAGCCGCGACGTGGTCTCGCGGGCGATGGCTACCGAGATCAAGGAAGGCCGCGGCGCGGGCAAGGACGGCGAATACATCCTGCTCAAGCTCGACCACCTGGGAGCGGAGGTGATCAACAAGCGCCTGCCCGGTATTCGCGATATCGCGCTCAAGTTCGCGCACGTCGATTGCGCCAAGGATCCGATTCCGGTCGTACCCACTGCGCACTACCAGATGGGCGGCATCCCGACCAACTACCATGGGCAGGTGGTGGCGCCCAAGAACGGCAATCCGGAAGCGGTCGTGCCGGGCTTCTACGCGGTGGGGGAGTGCTCCTGCGTGTCGGTGCACGGGGCGAATCGACTGGGCACGAATTCGCTGCTGGATTTGCTTGTGTTCGGCAAGAGCGCCGGCGAGCAGGTGATCCGCGATCTGGCGGCCGATCCGGGCCTGAAGGAGCTGCCCAAGGACGCAGGCGAGCAGACCCGCGCGCGCCTCGCCCGACTGGACGGCCAGAGCAATGGCGAGAGCGTTGCGCAGGTCGCGGCCGAAATGCGCCGAACCCTGCAATTGCACTGCGGCGTGTTTCGCTTCCCGGACTTGCTGACCGAAGGCGTGGCGAAAATCAAGGAGCTGTCGGCGCGCGCGCAGCACACCGAGATCAAGGACAAGAGCAAGGTGTTCAATACCGCGCGCATCGAGGCGCTGGAGCTGGACAACCTGATCGAGGTCGCACGCGCCACGCTGGTGAGCGCGCAAGCGCGCACGGAATCCAGGGGCGCCCACGACCGGTCGGATTTCCCCCAGCGCGACGACGTCGAGTGGATGCGGCACACGCTCTGGTACAAGGAAGGCGACCGGCTCGAGTACCGGCCGGTGAAGACCCAGCCGCTCACCGTGGCGTCATTCGAACCCAAGGCCAGAGTCTACTGATATGCGTTTATCGATCTATCGCTACGATCCCGACAAGGACGACAAGCCGCGCATGCAGGACTACGATGTCCCGCTGGAGCCGACCGACCAGATGCTGCTCGATGCGCTGGTGCGGGCCAAGACGATGGACGACTCGATTTCGTTCCGGCGCTCGTGCCGCGAAGGCGTATGCGGGTCCGACGCGATGAACATCAACGGCAAGAACGGGCTCGCCTGCACGACCAAGATCGCAGAGCTGAAGGAGCCCGTGGTGCTGCGGCCGCTTCCCGGGTTGCCGGTGATTCGCGACCTGATCGTGGACATGTCGCAGTTCTTCAAGCAGTACCACTCGATCAAGCCCTACCTGATCAACGACAGTCCGCCGCCGGAAGGCGAGCGGTTGCAGTCGCCGGAAGAGCGCGACGATCTGAACGGCCTGTACGAATGCATTCTGTGCGCGTGCTGCACGACGGCCTGTCCTTCGTTCTGGTGGAATCCGGACAAGTACGTCGGGCCGGCCGGGCTGCTGCAGGCCTACCGCTTCATTTCCGACAGCCGCGACCAGGCGACCAACGAACGCCTGGACGATCTGAACGATCCGTACCGCCTGTTCCGCTGCCGTTCGATCATGAATTGCGTGGATGTCTGTCCCAAGAACCTCAATCCGAACCGCGCGATCAACAAGATCAAGGAGATGATGCTCAAGCGGGCGGTATGAGGCAGCCGCCGCGAGCATCCACCATGGCAGAGCTCGACCGGATGCGTTGGCGGTGCAGGCGGGGGTTGCTGGAGCTCGACCTCGTGCTGAGCGTTTTCGCGCGCGAGGAGCTGGAGCGCTTGCCGGCTCAGGAGCTGGCGTTGTTTGCGCGGCTGCTCGATGCGTCCGACAACGATCTGTGGGATTGGATCAGTGCGCGCAGCGAGCCGTCCGATCCCGCGCTGGTTGACCTGGTCCGGCGCTTGCGCGCGGTTCGGTGCGCAGCCTGACGTAGCAGCAGCAAGGCCGCCCGGGCCAAGGCGGTTCCGTAACGACTGGTTTTTTCTGGAGACAGACGATGAGCAAGGAACGAATCGCAACCCTGTCATTCAGCGACGGCAGGCCACCGGTCGATCTGCCCGTCATGGGCGGGACCATCGGCCCGGACGTGATCGACGTGCGCGCTCTCTACAACAAGAGCGGGATGTTCACCTACGACCCGGGTTTCATGTCGACCGCGAGCTGCCGCTCGCAGATCACCTACATCGACGGCGACCAGGGCATCCTGATGTACCGCGGCTATCCGATCGAGCAGCTCGCGGAGCACTGCGATTTTTTGGAAGTCGCCTACCTGATTCTCTACGGGCAGCTGCCGAACGCCCAGCAGAAGGTGGAGTTCGACAACATCGTCATGCACCACACCATGGTGCACGAGCAGCTGGCGCGCTTCTACCAGGGATTCCGTCGCGACGCGCACCCGATGGCGGTGCTGTGCGGGGTGTGCGGCGCGTTGTCGGCGTTCTATCACGACTCGCTCGACATCAATAACGCGCGCCACCGCGAGGTCTCGGCGTTTCGCCTGATCGCGAAGCTGCCCACCATCACCGCCATGGCCTACAAGTACAACACGGGCCAGCCGTTCATGTATCCCAAGAACTCGCTCAGCTACGTGCAGAACTTCCTGCGCATGATGTTCGGCACCCCGTGCGAGGAATACGAGCCGAGCCCGGTGCTCACGCGGGCGATGGATCGGGTCCTCATCCTGCACGCCGATCACGAGCAGAACGCTTCCACCTCCACGG
>JBOIEI010000181.1:0-3977 GCA_050741055.1 Burkholderiales bacterium
CTCCCAGCCGGTGAAGCAGCGGGCCAGCTCCTGAATGTCGTGCTCGGTGTAATTCCCGATGCCCAGGCAGAACAGCTCCATCACCTCGCGGGCAAAGTTCTCGTTGGGCCTGTTCTTGCGGTTCGAGGCGTTGTCCAGGTACAGGATCATCGCCGGATCGCGCGCGACGGCATGCAGCATGTCGCGGAAGCTGCCGAGCGCGTGCCGGCGCAACAGCAGGTTCTGCCGGTACATGAGCCGCGTCGGTCGCACCTTGCGCAGGCTCGAGACGAAGTGGTTGTGCCAGAAAAGCGTCATGCGCTCGGTGAAGGGCGAGGGCGTGGCGAGCATTTCGCCGAACCACCATCCGCGCAGCGCCTGGCCCTGCTCGATCGTGTGCCGCAACCGGGCGCGCCGGTCCTGCGGGCTCATGGCGCGCTGCTCCGAGCGCGGCGTCCAGCGGTCGAGCTCAGGGCTCGGATGCGTGCTGGGGGCGGTTTGCACCCCGTCCAGCAGCCAATCCACCGCTTCGCTGCGAGTGAGCCCGGCAAGCGCCCGAACCTCGCCGGGCGCAGCATGGAAGCTCGTCCGCAGCAGCAGATGACGCGCCTCCTCCGGACCCATCGGCACCGGTGGCTGCGCACTGGCCGCGACCGCCAGCAGCATGCCGACCGCGGCCAGCGCAACCAGCCCTAGCCTGCCCACCACTCGAGGTTCATGCCGATCTCGGCTCGCCCGATGGATCGCTGCTATCGCGATCTGTCCGAGCCTGCCCGCCATGTCGAATCGCTGCGTGCGCATGGGACGCCTCTCAGCGCCTTTCCCGGCCCTGGCGATAGATCTCGCGATTCGCGCGCTGCAGATCGCGATTGAGCTCGCGGTGCTCGTCCGGAGTCAGCGCCTCGCGCTGCTGGCGATCGGCTTCGCGACGGCGCTCGCGCTGCTCGTCCCGACGCTTGTCCCGGCGATTGTCCCGGCGCTGAGCATCGCGGTCCCTGTCGCGTTGGGCCACGATGAGCCGACCGTCGGGATCACCGGCTTGCGCCTGCGCCGCGGGCAGCCCGACGCACCACGCAAGCGCAGCGATTGCCAGCCACCGCCACATGGCCGATTCCTTCTTCGTGCTCGCCCGCGCTCCGCCATGGGTGCCACGTGCGGGCGGTTCGGCACGAGCTCGTGACGCCGGCTCCTTCGTGCTCGTACGCGCCGCGCCATGGGGAATTCGGGCGCGCTCATTATAGGCAACGCCGGAGCTCGGCGCGGCGACATCGGATGGAGCGTAGCAATTTGTCATGGGCGGATGGTTGCAACCGGCGATGCCGAGCATACTGCATAGCGCGCGGAATGCGCCGCTTCCGCCGCGATCGGTCTGTAACAGTTTGTTAGCCCGCAAAGCCATGCAATAAACTGTTACAGCGCGCTCGTGCCGCGACCGCAGTCCGGCGCGTATTCTGTGTCATCGAAAACCGCGGCAGCGGGACGACGGAGCGAAGGCGGACGAGCATGACGGAAAAAAGAACCAAGATCCTGGTCATCGACGACGATCTGAGACTGCGCGACTTGCTGCACCGGTACCTGAGCGAACAGGGTTTCGCGGTCCAGACCGCGCCCGATGCCGGTGCGATGGATCGGCTGCTCAATCGCGAGCTGTTCGACCTGCTGGTGCTCGACCTGATGCTTCCGGGCGAGGACGGCCTGACCGCCTGCCGGCGCCTGCGCGGAGCCGGTAATACGGTCCCGATCATCATGCTCACCGCCAAGGGCGACGAGGTCGATCGCATCGTCGGGCTCGAAATGGGCGCCGACGACTATCTGCCCAAGCCGTTCAACCCGCGCGAGCTGGTAGCGAGAATCCATGCGGTGCTGCGCCGGCGCCAACCGGCGTCCCCGCCCGGGGCGCCCGCGCTGGAGGAGCAGGCAGTGAGCTTCGGCGCCTTCACGCTCGATCTCGGCACACGCACCCTCACGCGCGGCAAGGAGGAAGTGCCGCTCACGACCGGCGAGTTCGCGCTGCTGAAGGTGCTGGCGACCCATCCGCGCGAGCCGTTGTCCCGGGACAAGCTGATGGAGCTGGCGCGCGGACGTGAGTTCGAGGCCTTCGACCGTTCGATCGACGTGCAGATCTCGCGGCTGCGGCGCTTGATCGAGCCCGATCCCGCCCGCCCCGCCTTCATCCAGACGGTCTGGGGGTTCGGCTACGTGTTCGTGCCCGATGGCCGCAAGCGCGAGGACAAACCGGCCAAGGGTTGAGAATCCAGCCCGCATGCGCAACCGAACGTCGTGATCGCGCCCATCGCCCTGTTGCCGCGCTCGCTGTTATGGCGCACCTTCCTCCTGATCACGCTGCTGCTTCTGGTCAGCCTGATCGCGTGGATAACGGTAGTGGATCTCTCCGAGCGCGAGCCGCGCGCCGAGGCAGCGGCCCGGTGGGTGGTCAGCATCGTAAATCTGACGCGCGCCGCGCTCGTCACCGCGGCGCCGGATAAGCGAATCCCGCTGCTGCGCGATCTGTCGCAGCGCGAGGGCATTCGGGTCTACTCGTCGAGGGACTACGAAGATCCGCTGTTCGATCTGCCCGACTCGGCGCGCAACCGCATCATCCTGCGCGAGGTGCGGGAGGATTTGGGCGACGACACGCACCTCAAGCTCGAGCAGGAGGGCGTCTCCAGTTTTCTGGTCAGTTTTCGCATCGATGACGAACAATACTGGCTCGCGTTGCCGCGCGGGCGCATCGAGCGCCCGATCCGTTGGGAATGGATCGGCTGGAGCGCGCTGGCGGCATGGCTCGCCCTGCTCGGCGCCTGGTACATCGTTTCTCGCATCAACCAGCCTCTGCGCGCCCTGACCGCTGCTGCCGCCGCGCTCGCTGGGGGCGAGCGCCCCCAGCCGATGGCGGAGGCCGGAGCGACCGAGCTGAGGACCTTGGCCGGCGCATTCAACCGCATGACGGCGGCGTTGCAGCAGGCCGAGGCCGAGCGCACGCTGCTGCTCGCCGGCGTATCGCACGACTTACGCACGCCCTTGTCGCGGCTGCGGCTCGCGGTCGAGATGAGCGCAGATCACGATCGCGCGATGAAAGCCGGCATGGTGCAGGACATCGAGGACATGGACGCCATCATCGACCAGTTCCTCGACTTCGCCCGCGGCCAGGCCGGAGAGAGCGTCGAACCGGCCGGCGATCTGAACGCCCTGGTGCATGCGATCGTCACGCGCTACCAGCGCCGGCAACAATCCGTGAGCGCACGCCTGAGCGAGCTTCCGCCGCTGCCGTTGCGCCCGGCTGCCATGCAGCGCCTGCTCGTCAACCTGGTCGAGAACGCGCTGCGTTACTCGGGAACCGCCGTGGAGGTCGAAACGCGGCTCGATGATGGTGCGGTCGTTGTCGTCGTGGGCGATCGCGGTCCCGGCATTCCGCCAAGCGAGGCACAGCGTATGCTGCAGCCGTTTACGCGCATGGAAGCTTCGCGTAGCGGCGCCACCGGGTCGGGTCTCGGGCTTGCCATCGTCCAGCGCATCGCGGCGCTGCACCGCGGGCGCGTCGAGTTGCTGCCACGGCCCGGAGGCGGCCTGGAAGCGCGTGTGACCTTGCCGCTGCCGCCCAGGTGAGAACGCCGGAGAGGAATTCGCCCGACCGTGGCGGGTCTCACGGGAAGCATCCCGCGTCCCTGGAAAAGGAGGACTGAATGGCACGCACCTGGATCCTCGTCGCCAACGCCTCGCAAGCAAGCGTCTACCTGAACGAAGGACCGAACAAGGGCCTCACACGGCTGAAGACGCTGGAGCATGCAGCCAGCCGTGAGAAGGGCGCCGATCTCACCACCGACCGGCCTGGCCAGCAGCAAGGACCGAATGCCGGGCGCGGCTCCTTGGTCGGAGCCAAATCGCCGAAGGAAGTCGAGGCCGAGCGTTTCGCTCTGCAAGTTGCGCGAGAATTGGACCACGGACGCACGATAATCGCGTATCAGCGCCTCCTCCTGGTCGCCTCACCGCCTTTCATG
>JBOIEI010000182.1:0-2285 GCA_050741055.1 Burkholderiales bacterium
GCGCGCCATTGCGATGCGCTCGGCTATCGTCGCTACTGGGTCTCGGAGCATCACTCGACCGACACCATCGTCGGCACGGCGCCCGAAGTGCTGATGGCGGCGATCGCAGCGACCACGCAGCGCATTCGCATCGGCAGCGCCGGGGTCATGCTGCCGCATTACGCGGCGCTCAAGGTCGCGGAACAGTTTCGCGTGCTCGAGGCGATTGCCCCGGGGCGCATCGATCTCGGTGTGGGGCGCGCGCCAGGCTCCGATCGGCTCACCGCGCACGCGCTCAATCCGTACTCGAACGCGGCCGAGGATTTTCCCCAGCAAGTGCTCGACCTGCAGGCCTGGGTTTCGGGCTCGCCGCTGCCGCCGGCCCATCCCTTTCGCGCGATCCAGGCCAATCCGCGCGGACCGACCACGCCGGAGATCTGGATCCTCGGCAGCTCCGACTACGGCGCTCAGCTCGCGGCGCATTTCGGCCTGCCGTACGCGTTCGCCTATTTCTTCACCGACGGACAAGGCGTAGAGCAGGCGCTGGATCTCTATCGGCGCAACTACCGCCCGAGCGAGCGCCATCCCGAACCGCAGGCGACGATCTGCGTCTGGGCGCTGGCCGCCGAAACCGAGGCCGAAGCGAGACGCCTGGCCGCCTCGCGTGAACACACGCGCGTCGAGCGCGAGTACGGCGTGCGGCGCGCGCTCATCTCGCCCGAGCAAGCGGCGGCGCATCCGTACTCGGCCGCCGAGCGCACCTACATCGAATCCCTGCGCCGGCGTGCGCTGGTGGGCACCGCCGAGCAGGTTGCAACGGGCTTGAACGCGCTGGCCGAGCGGTTGCAGCTCGACGAGCTCGTGGTCGTCACCTGGACCTACGACCCCGAGCCACGGCATCGCTCCTACGAGCTTCTGGCCAAGACGTTCGGCCTCACCCGCAGCGACTCACTCACCGACGGAGGAGATGCGTCATGACATTCAAGATGAATCACGTGCACCTGAAGACCGAGGACCCGGACAAGACCGCACAGTTCTACGTCGATACCCTTGGGGCGAAGATCGTGAGCAAGAACGCGACCGGCGGCTACCGGATCGACCTGCACGGCCTCACGCTCAACGTGAGCCGCTTCCTCGAGCAGCAGAAGCGCGACCAGAAATACGGCATGGAGCACATCGCCATCGACACCGACGAGCTCGACAACCTGGTGGAGAATCTCAAGGGCCAGGGCATCCACATCCTGGAGGAGACCGTGGTGTCGGGCGGACGGCGGGTGTGCTTTTTCGAGGGTCCGGATGGCGTTCAGCTCGAGTTCATCGAGATGAAATGACGTTGCAATAGACCACCCCGCCCGCGCATTGCGCGTCCCGCCCCGCGCATGCGGGCAGGGCGTGTGGTTTGCGCTGCGACCATCAAGGCCGCATGGTGAAGCTCGACGGGCCGGGCGTGAGCAGCGGCTCGGCGAGCCGCACGAACTCGCACAGCAGCTTGCGGGTGTCGCGCGGGTCGATGATCTCCTCGACCCAGAACGCTTCGGCGCTGCGGAACGGCGAGCGCAGGCGGTTCAACCGGTCCTCGATCTCGGCCAGCTTCCCCTTCGGGTCGGGCGCGGCATCGATGTCGGCGCGATAGGCCGCTTCGATGCCACCTTCCAGCGGCAGCGATCCCCAATACCCCGACGGCCAGGCATAGCGCAGCGACAGCCGCCCCGCCGGCTGGTGGATCGCACCGGCTACGCCGAACACGTTGCGCACGATCACACTGCACCAGGGCACGGTCGTCTGGCTGATTGCGGCCATGGCGCGCACGCCGGCCCGAATCGTCGCGGTCTGCTCGGCCTGCAGCCCGATGAGGAACCCGGGGCAGTCGACCAAGTGCACCACGGGCAGATGAAACGTCTGCGCGAGATCGACGAAGCGAACGATCTTGGCGCACGCCTCCGCGGTCCAGGCGCCGGCATAGTGATACGGATCGCCCGCCATGACGGCGACGCTGCGGCCGTCGATGCGCGCAAGGCCGGTGACGATCGAGCGCCCGAACATGCGGCCCAGCTCGAAGAAGCTGCCGCGATCAACCAGCGCCTCGACAATGGGGCGCATCCTGTATACGCGGCGCCGGTCCTTCGGCACCGCAGCGACGAGCCATGCGTCGCGCCGGTTCGGATCGTCTTCGCATGCCAGTAGCGGCGGCGTTGCGTACACCGACGAAGGCAGATACGACAGAAAGTGGCGCGCGCACGCGAACGCTTCGTCCTCGCTGTCAACCGCGTGATCCACCGCGCCGGAACGCGTCTGCACTTCCAAGC
>JBOIEI010000183.1:0-12754 GCA_050741055.1 Burkholderiales bacterium
CGCCGTCGACCGCCACCTGGGTGTCGCCCAGGGTGCCCTTCACCGCGAGCGGCACCGCCTGCTCGACGTTGCGCAGCGAAAGCAGCGCGGCGGTCTCGCCGGAGAGCTTCAGCGGCTGCGCCTGGAACGTGCCTTCGACCTGGAACTTGAGGCTGCGCGCATCGTCGGGAGCTGCCTTGTCCTCGAGCTTCGCGATCAGATCCGCCTGGGTCAACGCATCGATGAAATGCACGGTCGCGCGATCGACGCGCAATTGCTCGATGATCGGCGTCGAGCCCTCGCCCTTGTCCTGTTGCTCCTCGTTGAACACCCAGGTGGCGCGGCTGTCTTTCAGGCGCTGAAGGTGCAGCTCGGGCCGTTCCAGGACGATGTCATGGATGACGACCTTCTTTGTCAGCAACGGCAGCACGGCGAGCTGCAGCTCGACCGCGTCGGCGAGCAGCAGGTCGGGCGACTTGGCCCACTCGGGATTCGACAGGCGCACCCGCTCGAAGCGCAGCCGCGGATGCAGCCGGAGCTCACCGCTGATGTTGCCTCGGATCTCGAGCGTGCGGCCGGTGGCGTTGTACACGCCTTTCTCGATCGGCGACTTGAGCCAGTTCCAGTCGAATACGAGAACGAATATCGCGATCGCCGCCAGCAGGAACAGCACGACGGTCATGCCGATGCGCTTGGGCCGAGTCCAGGTAATGGTCATGGCCGCGCATTCTTATTGACGATCCGGAAAGTGGCTGGCAAGCCGCTTTCCGCCACACACTCCCGTCTTCATTCGATGCTCATGCGTCCTGCGCGAGCGCGATTTCGTTGCGCACGAGCTTGACGCCATCGATCGAGAGCGCAACCTGCGCGGCCATGCTGCGCAGGTTGGGATCGGGGGTGGTTCCGGAAAGTATCACGACGCCTCCCTCGCTCCGTACCGCGATGGGCGAGCCATGCAGATCGGGCTCGGAGCCGAGCGCCGCCTCGACCTTCGAGCTCAGGGCTGCGTCCTCGGCCGATTCGGTCGGTCGCGCCGGGATCTTGCCTGGCGTCGCGGTTTGTCCCGCGGACACCTCCGCGTCGCTAGCGGCCTGCGCATTCACCTCAGGAACGCGATCGAACCAATCCGAGTTGCATGCAGCGACGAGAAGGACAAACATTCCGGCCGGAATCCATCCGAGCCTGTATTTTTTGTCCATACGTGTACCTCCTAGCGAAACGTCGCGTTCCTGCCGGCATACTGCCCGCCCTCGCTTGCGGGGCCGCGCGCGTCGACGGGAAAGCGCGGTATGTCGGAAATGGGCGCACGCTCTGTGCCCGCTTTGAATCCCTTCGGACGCGCGTCGGCCGAGGGAAAAGAGGCCGGGCTCGAATGTTCGTAATGTGCGCTCGACGAGGCAGTCGTCGCTATAATTTTCCGCGCTCGGCATGACATGCAGGGAGGACGATGGAACTTGGCTTGAAGGGCAAGATTGCGCTCGTCACGGGCGGGAGCCGCGGCGTCGGCCGCGCCATCGCGCAAGCATTGCTCGCTGAAGGTGCGAGCGTGATGATTACGGCCCGCGATCCGCAGCGCTTGGCGGCCGCCCGCGAGCAGCTGGCTCATGATGGCGGCGAGGTGCGCGCGACGGCGGCAGATCTGGAAGACGACGCGGCCGTTCGCAGCATGGTGCAGGCGACCATCGAACAGTTCGGCCATTTCGATATTCTGGTTAACGCCGCCGGCAGCGTGAATCCGGCCGATTTCAGTTCGCTCACCGAGGCGGCGTGGCCCGCGGTGTTCGAGCAGAAGTTGAACGGCTACGTGCGCTGCCTGCGCCACGCGATTCCGCACCTCAAGACGCGCGGCTGGGGTCGGATCGTCAACCTGGCCGGCGTCGGCGGACGCGAAGCGGGTGCCATCACCATTCCGGTCGGCCTCAACAATGCCGCCGTTCTCAATCTCACCAAGTCGGTCGCGCTCATCATGGCGCCATACAATGTACTGGTGAACGCGGTCGTGCCGCACATCATCGACACCGATCGGCAGGACGAGACCATGAGCCTGCTCGCGGGTCTCACCGGCCAGCCGGAAGCGAAGATCCGACAAGAACGTCTGAACAAACTTCCCCTGAAGCGCATGGGGCGCGCGGAGGAAGTCGCGGCCGTGGTGGCCTTTCTCGCCTCCGAGCGAGCGAGCTTCGTGGTGGGCGCGGCCTGGCACGTCGACGGCGGCGCCTATCACGGCATATGAACGATCAACGACCAGGCGAGGAGGGTGTCATGAAGAAGGCATGGATCGGATGCGTGGTGGGTGCGGCGCTGGCAGGCAGCGCGTTCGCGCAGGATTATCCCAACCGGGTCGTGCGGCTGGTCGCTCCGTTCTCTCCGGGCGGCTCCACCGACGTCCTGACGCGGCTGACCGGAGCGCAGTTGAGCAACCGCTGGAACCAGTCGGTGGTGGTGGAGAACCGGGTCGGCGCGAGCGGGCGCATCGGCGCGGAGCACGTGGCGAAGAACGTGCCGCCCGACGGCTACACACTGCTGGTGGCCGGCGCGCCGCATGCGATCGGCGTTAGCCTGTTCCGCAAGGTCAACTACGACCTGGAGAAGGATCTGGTCGCGATCGCCAACATCGCCACCTTTCCGAGCGTCATCGTCGTGCATCCGTCGATGCCGGTGAAGTCGGCCGGTGAGCTCATCGCGCTGGCGAAGAAGCATCCGGGCGAGATCGCTTTCGGCTCCCCGAACCTCGGCTCGCCCAACCATCTCGCCATGGAGTTGTTCAAGACCATGGCGGGCATCGATATGCTGCACGTCCCCTACAAGGGCGGATCGGGGCAGATGATGGGCGATCTGCTGGGTGGACAGGTCCAGCTCGCCTCGATGGGATTTCCTCCGGCCGTGCCGCAGGTCAAAGCCGGCAAGCTACGAGCGCTCGCCGTCACGAGTCTCAAACGCTCGTCCGTGTTGCCCGATGTGCCGACGGTGGACGAGTCCGGGCTGCGAGGGTTCCACGTCGAGTCGTGGTACGGGGTGTTCGGCCCGGCCGCCACGCCCAAGACTGTCGTCTCGAAGGTGAATGCCGACATGCAGGCCGTGCTTGCGAGCGCCGAAATGAAGGCGAAGCTCGCGCCACTGGGCGCCGAGCCGTCGCTCATGTCGTCGGCAGACTTCACCAAGTTCGTGCACGACGATATCGCCAAGTGGGCGAACGTGGTGAAAGCTTCCGGCGCGAAGGCCGACTGACCGAACTAGCGCACGCCGCGTGCGTTTCGCGCGCGAGTCATCGGGCAGCGGTAGCGCGGCTCGTCAGTACCGGACGCTGACGCGGATCGTGGCGCACCTTGGGCGATTGAGCCTGCGTCGGACAACCTGCACCGAGCGGGCTGAGCCGCAGGCCTTACGAGTCCGACGTCACGAACAGCTCGTTCTGCACTTGCTTGACGCCGTCGATCTTGCTGGCGACCTCGGTCGCCAGCTGGCGCGTCTCCCGGGTTCGGGCTTCGCCGCGCAGGTACACCGTTCCGTCGGCGGCCGATATGTCGATGCCGAGGGTGTTCAGCTCGGGCTCCGCCGCAATCGCCGACTCCACCATGGCGACCAGCGTGCCGTCGTAGCTGGGGACTTCGGCCGATTCCTGTCGCGCGGGACTGCTTGACCGCGGCGTCGTCGGGATCGATCGATCGCCGCCACCCGGTGTGGCCGCGGGATACTGGACCGTTTCGGGTGCTTCGGAACCGCAGGCGGAAAGCACCAACGCCGCAGTGACTACGGATGCGAGGGTTGAAAAGGCGTGAACACGAGGCACGGCAAGATCTCCTCGGAAGACGATGCCTCGGCCCTGCAACCTGCATGCCTCTGGCTCGGTTATTCCAGTTGCAGGAGAGACGTTCGTCCATGAGTCGTCGCGCAGCGACAGCGCCGCGCGCGATGTAGTCGCAGTGCGACGCACAAAGGCCCGGCAGCCGACGATCTTGGGGTCGTCGGCGCGCTCGGCGGGCGGTACGCGCGAACGGCGGGCCGGCGATGCTGTAGAGCGCCTGCGTGCCGCCCACGGTAATGGCCCGGACGATGTACGTGGCGAGCGGCGAAATAGTTTCATCGAAACGAAAGGAGGCGCATGGTGGGAACATTGGACGGACAGGTGGCGATCATCACCGGCGGCACGCGCGGCATCGGGCGCGCGACGGCCGAGCTTTTCGCCGCGTCGGGCGCGAAGCTCGCGCTTTGCGCGCGCGACCAGAGGGCACTGGACGAGACCGCCGCGCAAATCTCGGACAAGCACGGCACGAAAGTCGTCGGCATCTCGGCCGACATCCTCGATGCAGCGGCGATGAAGATGTTCGTCGATCGCGCCGGCAACGACTTCGGGCGCATCGATATCCTCGTCAACAACGCCGGCGGCTCGGAGCAGCGCCAGGCTGCCGGTTCTCGCCAACAGGTCTACGCGGTCGATCCGCTCGGCGGCGCTGCTCTCCCGCCGGGACGCTTCGAGGAGATGGCCGACGAGGAATTTCTGAACGCGTTCCAGCAAAAAGTGCTCGCGCTGGCGCACACCATGCGTGCGGTGTTGCCCTGGATGCGGAAGCAACGTTACGGTTCGATCGTGAACGTCGTGTCGATGAAGGGCAAGCAGCCGCCGCCGCGCGTGGTGAGCTCGGGCGTTGCCGCTGCGGCTGCGATGAACTTGAGCAAGGCGCTATCGTTCGAGCTCGCCGAGGACGGTATCCGCGTGAACGTGGTCGCGCTCGAAAGCATCGTCACCTCGCAAACGGAGAAGAGCCGCGCGCGCTGGGCGCCGGACAAGACGATGGATGAGTTCCTCGCGCCGCGCAACGTGCACATCCCGATGCACCGACTCGGCACGCCGGAGGAGGTGGCGCACGCGATCCTCTGCTTCGCCGCGCCGCTCGGCGCCTACATCACAGGCCAGGTGCTGTGCGTGGACGGCGGCGGGCTGCGCAGCTGGTAGCACGGAGGGGGGCGCCTCAGATTTCGAGCAGCGCGATTCCGAGCGCCACCAGGCACGCGCCAAAGATGCGATGACGCCCGAACGGCTCCTTCAGCAGCCATGCGCCGATGACGGCCGCGAAGATGACCGAGGTCTCGCGCAGTGCTGCCACCGCGGCGATCGGCGCCCGCGTCATCGCCCAGAGCGCGATGAGATAGGCCGCGATGCTCAGCGTGCCACCGAGGAGACCGCGCCACCAATGACGCCGCAGGTGCGCACCGAGCGACGCGCGCCGCGACCACAACGCGACGCCGACATACGGCCACGCGGTGAGGAAGAAAAGCCACAGCCCGTAGCTCACCGCGCTGCCGGAGAGCCGCACGCCGATGCCGTCGATGAGTGTGTAGGCGGCGATGACAAAAGCATTGCACACCGCGAATGCGGCTGGGCGCATTCGCGTCAGCAGCTGCCGCGGATGCAGCCCGCCGATTGACAGCACGCCCAGACTGATCGCGGCGACGCCGCTCCACAGCCATGCCGAACGCGGATCGGGCAGGAGCACGATCCCGCCGAGCGCGACCAGCAGCGGCGGCAGCCCGCGCATGAGCGGATAGGCGAAGCTCAGGTCGCCGCGCCGATAGGCCGCGGCGAGCAGGGCGAAGTAGCCTTGATGCACGACCGCGGAGGCGGCGAGGTAGGGCCAGCTCGGGGTCGCAGGCGCCGCCAGCCACGGCAGCAGCAGCGCCGCAACCAGGGCCGCGCCGGCCACCACGAGCGCCGTATCGAAAACCACATCGCGGCTTGCCTTGATGAGCGCATTCCAGGTCGCGTGCAGCAACGCCGCAGCCAGCACCGCCGCCGTCACGCCCAGTGTCATCACGTGGGGGTCGGGTCTTGCTTCTTGCGCGTCGCACGCGTCGCCTGGTCCATGGCGCTTAGCGGAAGAAGGCTGCCAAAGGCAAGCGTCGAGAACTTGGATCCCGCAAGAATCAAGACCTGACCCCATCGCTCAACTGCGCAAGGCATCGAGCGCATCGACCGCGGTGTAGCCGAGCGCCTCGGCGACTTCGCGGCAAGTGATTCGACCCTCGTGCACGTTGAGCCCGGCACGCAGGTGCGGATCGCGCGTCAACGCTTCGCGGTAGCCGAGATCGGCCAGGGCGAGAACATGCGGCAACGTCGCGTTGTTGAGCGCGTCGGTCGAGGTGCGCGGCACCGCGCCCGGCATGTTCGTAACGCAGTAGTGCACGACGCCGTCGACGACATACGTGGGGTCGGCATGCGTGGTCGGGCGCGAGGTTTCGAGGCAGCCGCCCTGGTCGATCGACACGTCCACCACGACCGAGCCCGGCTTCATGCTGCGCACGAGCTCGCGCGACACGAGCTTGGGTGCGGCCGCTCCGGGGATCAGGACCGCGCCGATGACGAGATCGGCGGCGCTGACCTGGCGTTCGATATTGTCGCGGTTGGAGTAAACGGTAACGACGCGCGCGCCGAGCAGCCGGTCGAGCCGGCGCAGGACCTCGATGTCGCGGTCGATCACCACGACCTGTGCGCCGGTTCCGATCGCGATCTGTGCGGCGTTGAAGCCGACTACGCCGCCGCCCAGCACGGCGATGCGCGCCGGCGGCACCCCGGGAACGCCGCCGAGGAGAATGCCCATGCCGCCGTGCTCGCGTTCGAGGCAGCGCGCGCCCGCCTGCACGCTCATGCGGCCGGCGACTTCCGACATCGGCGCGAGCAGCGGCAAGCCGCCGCCGGGCGCGGTCACCGTTTCGTACGCGATGGCCGTGACGCCGCTCGCGACCAGCTCCCGGGTCTGCTCGGCGTCGGGGGCCAGGTGCAGGTAGGTGAAAAGCACCTGGCCTTCGCGCAGGCGCGCACGCTCGGCCGGCTGCGGCTCCTTCACTTTGACGATCAGTTCGGCGCGGGCGAACACGTCCTCGGCGCTATCGACGATGACCGCACCGGCGCGCCGATAATCGGCGTCCGATGCGCTGATGCCCACGCCGGCTGCATGCTCGACCAGCACCTCGTGGCCGTGACTGACGCCTTCGAGGACGCTCGAAGGCGTGAGCCCGACACGGTACTCGTGAGTCTTGGTTTCCTTGGGGACGCCGATACGCATTGCTTAGCACCAGCCTTCGAGGCGCATCGGTTGCGGGAGCGGTGAAACGCCCATGCGCGCCGGGCTCGGACCGATGCGGCTGCGGCCCTCGGTATGCAACGCCTTGGCCGGGCCGCGCGCGCGGACAGGCAGCGCTGTCACCGCAGCGAGCCTGTCGAGCGGCTTGCGTGCAAGGCTATCTGCATGATTTGATTGGAGCACCGGCTACCTGCGCTTGTCAACGAAGGTGCTTCGATGGCACCAGCGGAGCGTCATGTTCGTCTATCTGCACGGCTTCAACAGCTCGCCGCAATCGTTCAAGGCGCGTGCGCTGGCGCAGCGTCTGGCTGAGCGGGACTGCGGCGACGATTTTGTCGCGCCCGCGCTTTCGCACTGGCCGAGCGAGGCGATCGCGACGGCCGAAGCCGTGATCGACCGGCACGATGCACGCGACGTCACGCTGATCGGCAGCTCGTTGGGCGGCCATTACGCGACCTGGCTCGCCGAGCGCTACGGAGTGCGCGCAGTGCTGGTGAATCCGGCGATCCGTCCGGCCGATCTGCTGGCGACTGAGCTCGGGGCGCAGCGCAACCTCCATTCCGGCGCGCAATACGAGCTGACGGCGGCGCATCTGGAGCAATTGCGTGCGCTCGATGTCGACGCGATCACGCGGCCCGAGCGCTACCTGCTGGTGATCGCGACCGAGGACGAGGTGCTCGACAGCCGGGTCGCGATGGCGAGGTTCGCTCTGGCGCGCCGGATCGTCCATACCGGCGGCGACCACGGCTTCGCCGAGCTCACCCGCTATCTCGACGCCGTGATCGACTTCGGACTCGAATGATCGCAGCGCAGGTGCGATCGTCGAACTGCCGCCAGTACGGCCATGAGGTGAGCGACTCTCGATGGATCGCGGCACAAGTCGTGCTGCGCGCGAGCGCCGCCGGCATGTGCCGGGGCGCACCGAAGCGGCTGGTAGAATCTCGCCTCCTTGCGTCTTCGCGGCGCCTGTTCCCGATTCTGAATTCCTCGCAGCCTGAATGAATCTCCTGTTCGAAGAGCAAGGCGATTTCAAGGTCGGCACGGTGCTGGCCGACAACGGCACCTCCTTGCAGGTCGAGACCGCATCGGGCAAGCGCACGAAGGTCAAGGCCGCAGCCGTGTTGTTGCGCTTCGAGGCGAGCCCGCTGGGCAATTTTCTCGCCCAGGCGCAGGAGCTGGCGGACGCGATCGACATCGATTTCGTCTGGCAGTGCTGCGGCGAGGACGAATTCGGTTTCGAGAGCCTGGCCGAAGAGTACTTCGGCCAGAAGCCCAGTGCCCTGCAAGCCGCTGCGTTGCTGCTGAAGCTGCATTCGGCGCCAATGTACTTCTATCGGCGCGGCAAGGGCCGCTACAAGGCCGCACCCGAGGATGCCTTGAAGGCGGCACTGACGGCGATCGAACGCAAGCAGCGCCAGGCCGAGCTGCAGCAAGGCTACCTCGACGAGCTGCTCGCCGGCCGCCTGCCGGCGGAGTTCGAGCCCGTGCGCGCGCGCCTGCTCTACAAGCCGGACCGCAACACGATCGAGGCGAAAGCGCTCGAATCGGCCTGCGCGGCACTCAGGCTTACGCCCGCCAAGCTGTTCGAACGCTGCGGCGCGCTGCCGTCCAGCGCGCACTACCATCTGGGCCGCTTCCTGTTCGAGCACTTCCCGGAAGGGACCGAGCTGCCGGCCGCGCCGTTGCCGCCGCTTCCCCTCGATCTAGCGCGCGCGCAGGCGCCCGCCTACAGCATCGACGATGCGGACACGACCGAGATCGACGATGCCTTTTCGCTGGTCGAGCGCGCGGACGGGAGCGTGCGCGCCGGCGTGCACATCGCGGCGCCTGTGCTCGGAATCCCGATCGAATCCGAGCTCGACCGGATCGCCCGCCGGCGGCTTTCGACGGTCTATATGCCGGGCGACAAGATCACGATGCTGCCGCCGGAGGCGATCGAGCGCTATACGCTGGCGGCTGGCAAGGCTGTGCCCGCGCTGTCGTTCTACGCGGAGCTTTCGCCCGCCCTCGACATCGTCGCGACCGAGTCGTGCGTCGAGATGGTATGGATCGAGGCCAATTTGCGGCACGATTCGCTCGAGCATGTGTTCAATGAAGACGCCGTGCGTGCGCGCCGCGTCGAGCACGCGTTCGGTGCGCAACTGCTCAAGCTGCACGATTGGGCGCAGCGCCTGGAGGCGGACCGTGGCAGGCCGGATGCGACCCGCGAGCCGCGCGCCGAGTACAGCTTCCGCGTTGGCGGCGAGCACGTCGAGATCGTCGAGCGCAAGCGCGGGCTGCCGATCGACAAGGTCGTCTCGGAGCTCATGATCCTGGTCAACAGCCACTGGGGCAAGCTGCTGGACGAGCGCGACTGGCCCGGGGTGTTCCGCTCGCAGCAGGAGGGCCGGGTCAAGATGAGCACCGCGGCCGCGCCCCACCAGGGGCTGGGCGTCTCGCACTACGTGTGGGCAAGCTCGCCGCTGCGGCGCTACGTCGATCTCATGAACCAGCGCCAATTGGTCGCGCTGGTTCGGGGCGAGCCTCCGGTCTATGCGCGCAACGGCGAAAATCTGTTCGCGGCCATGCGGGACTTCGAGCTGGCATACGAAATCTATGCCGACTTCCAGCGCCAGATGGAGCGCTACTGGTGCCTGCGCTGGATCGTGCAGGAGGCAGCCGAGACGCTGACCGCGCGGGTCATCCGCGACAGCCTGGTGCGGCTGGAGCGGCTGCCGCTGGTCCTGCGCGTTGCCTCGGTGCCCGAGCTGCCGGCTGGTACCCGAGTCGAGCTGGCGGTTGGCGCGGTGGATCTGATCGAGCTTTCGGTGGCCTGCGAGTTCCGCCAGCGCCTGGCGGTGGGGAATGCCGCGCCGGTCGTTGCTTAAAAGTCGCCCCCTGCTCTCCTGTTTCGGAATTAAACCTCTGTTTGGCAAGTCATTTGTATGACGGTGAGGGCGAACATGCCTACAATGGCAGCATGGGACACGTGGTCAACCGGGTGCCGCCGCCGCGCTTCGATCTGAGCATGCCGTCGCTATCCGGTTGGATCCATGCCTCTTCGCTGCGCGATCCGCAGACGCGGTTGCAGGTGGCGCTGCTCCTGTCGCTACTGGTGCACTCGCTGGTGGTGGCGTTGGTCGGCATCCGGCCGCCGAGCAAGCTCGATGCGGCCAGCACGCCGCTGATCGTCAGTCTTGTCAATGCGCGCACCGAGGCCGCGCCCAAAGCGCCCGACATTCTCGCCCAGGCGAACCTGGACGGCGGCGGCAACACCGACGCCGACCGGCGCGTGAAAAGTCCGCTGCCGGTGGTGAAACGGCCCGAGCCCCAGCCCGACGTTTCGGTGCGCAGGGAGCGCGCCGAGCCGCGCAAGCAGGAGCCGCAGCCGGCGATGACCCAATCACACGAGCCTGCGCCTTCGGTCGCAATGGCGCAACCGAAAGCGCCGAGCGAAGTGCGCCCGGAGCCGCCGACGCCGAGCGCAGCCGATATCCTGAACGCAAGCCGCGAAATGGTGCAGTTGGAGGCTCAGGTCAGCCGCAGCATGGAGGCTTACCAGAAGCGCCCGCGGCGCACGTTCATCGGTGCGCGCGCGAAGGAGTTCCGCTTCGCCCGCTACATCGAAGACTGGCGCAGCAAGATCGAGCGTGTGGGCGAGCTCAACTATCCCGCGGCGGCGCGCGGCATCTACGGCCACCTGCTGGTGTCGGTGGAGATCCGGGCCGACGGCAGCCTCGAGAACGTCGAGATCAGCCGCTCCTCGGGCAAGCAGGTCCTGGACGAGGCCGCCGTGCGGATCGTGCGCCTGGCCGCGCCGTTCGCCCCGTTCCCGCCCGACATCGCACGCGATACCGACATCCTCTCCATCACGCGCACCTGGAGCTTCACCCTGGCCGATCAATTCCAGGCAGAATAGCCGCTGCTGCCCGCGGGGCCTCGTACAACAAGATCGCCTGATCGTCCCATGCCCGACCGATATGCCGTCATGGGCAACCCGGTGGCCCATAGCAAGTCGCCCCAGATTCACGCCGAATTCGCTCGCCAGACCGGGCAGGACATCGTGTACGTGCGGCTGGCGGCGCCGCGCAGCGGCTTTCGCACCGAGCTCAGCCGCTTCATCGCCCACGGCGGCAAGGGGATGAACGTCACCGTGCCGTTCAAGGAGGAAGCCGCAGCCGCTTGCCGGAGCGTGTCCGAGCGGGCCAAATTCGCGCAGGCGGTCAATACGCTCACCTTCACCGACGGCGCGATCAGCGGCGAGAATACCGACGGCGCGGGGCTCCTGCGCGATCTCGAGCAAAACCTGCAATTGCGCCTGCAGGGTCTCAGGGTCCTGCTGCTGGGTGCGGGCGGCGCGGCGCGCGGTGTGATCATGCCCTTGATCGCGCGCGGTGCGCGCCTTATCGTGATCGCCAACCGCGACATGGCAAGAGCGCAGGCGCTGCAGGAGCGTTTCGGACTTTTCGGCAACGTGCGCGCGCGCGCTTACGACGAGCTGAACGGCATGGGCTTCGAGCTGGTGATCAATTCGACCTCGGCCAGCCTGCAAGGGCTGGTGCCGCCCGTTCCAGGCAGCGTGTTCGCGCCGGAGTGCGCCGCTTACGACATGGTGTATGCGCCCGGCGGCAACACGCCGTTCCTCGACAAGGCGCGCGATTGCGGCGCCACGATCGCCACCGACGGCCTGGGCATGCTGGTCGAGCAGGCGGCCGAATCGTTCCACGTCTGGCGCGGCATTCGCCCGGATACGCGCCCCGTGCTCGATATGCTGCGTGCGGCTGCGCGCTGAGCATCGAGCCCGGGCTGCACGCGCAAGTTCGATGTTCCGCTTGCTCTGGCGCTCGGCTCTGTTCCTGCTCGGGGCGCTACTCGGGATCGTGCTCGTCTACGAGCTGTGGGTGTTCGGTCACGTGTGGTGGTGGGTCGAGCACAATCCGGACACGACGGCGTTCATGCAGCAGCACCTGGAGCGGTTGCGCGAAAAGAACCCGAAAGCGGAGCTGCGCCACCGATGGGTGCCCTACGAGCGCATCTCGACGCATCTGAAGCGCGCGATCGTGGCGGCCGAGGACGCGAAATTCCTCGATCACGAGGGTTTCGACTGGGAAGCGATCCAGGAGGCGCACGCCAAGAACATGAAGCGCGGGCGGGTGGTGGCGGGCGGGTCCACCATCTCGCAGCAGCTCGCCAAGAATCTGTTCCTGTCCAGCGATCGCTCGGCGCTGCGCAAGGCGCAGGAGGCGATCGCTACCGTGATGCTGGAGACGATGATGGACAAGCGCCGCATCCTGGAGATTTATCTCAACGTGATCGAGTGGGGCAACGGCGTCTTCGGCGCCGAGGCGGCGGCGCGGCATTACTACGGCGTTTCGGCGGCGCGGCTCTCCGCCCAGCAGGCGGCGCGGCTCGCCTCGATGGTGCCCAATCCGCGCTTCTACGATAGCCACCGCCGCTCGTCGTGGCTGCACACCAAGACGCGGATCATCCTCGGCCGGATGAGCTCGGCGCAGGTTCCGTAACCTGCAACCTTCCCTTCCCCATCCAAATTATCGGAATGCCAGGCGCGCGGGCGAGATGAGCACGCCGAACTGCTCGCACCAGATCACCACGTGCGAATAGTCGGCGGGATTCACGCCGGCGGGCACGGCGTAGTTCTGGCTGCCCTTGAAGGCCTTGAGCCGGCCTAGATCGACGAACTTCGTTTGCGCCACAGG
>JBOIEI010000184.1:0-1893 GCA_050741055.1 Burkholderiales bacterium
CCACCCGGTGGTCTGGACGGTCAAAGAGCAGCGGTGGTGATTGCTCCGCGCAAAGAGCTTGCGCCTTCCAGCAGCGGGTACGGAAACGGCACCCTGATGGAGGATTGGCCGGGCTCGGCACCTCGCCTTGGAGCAGAATCCGATCGACGCGTGCTTCGTTCGCAAAGTCGATGCGTGGCTGTGCGGACAGCAAGGCTTTGGTGTACGGGTGGCGAGGCGTTTTGTACACCCTCTCGACCGTGCCGATTTCGACAATGCGCCCCAGGTACATGACCGCAATGCGGTGCGACATGTGACGCACGACGGCCAGATCGTGCGCGATAAACAAGCACGCGATGTGGGAGCTCGACTGAATTTTCTCCAACAAGTTGACGACCTGAGCTTGCACGGATACATCGAGCGCCGACACCGGTTCGTCGCACACCAGGATCTCCGGATTCAATGCGAGCGCGCGGGCGATGCCGATGCGCTGGCGCTGACCGCCGGAAAATTCATGCGGGTAGCGTTGCGCGTGTTCGGGTAACAAGCCGACGCTCTCCAGTAGCTCGCCGATGCGCCTCGCCCATTGGCTGTGCGGCAGCACGTCTGCATGAATGACCCAAGGTTCAGCGATAATCTGCGCGACCCGCATGCGGGGATTCAACGACGCGTAGGGATCCTGGAAGATCATCTGTATCCGTCTGCGGATGATCTTCAGATCGGCCGCGTCCGCGCGAAAGATATCTTCACCGTGAAACAACGCCTCGCCAGCGCTCGGCTCTTCCAAGCGCATCAAGGTGCGCGCCACCGTCGACTTGCCGCAGCCGCTCTCGCCGACCAGCCCCAGCGTTTCACCTTTGTGAATCGAGAAATCGACACCATCAACGGCTTGGATGAAGCCAGCGCTTCGTCGCAGCCGCAAGCCGCCGCCGATGGGGTAGTGCTTGACCAGTCCGCGGACGTCGAAGATCGGCGCATCGCTCGGCACCGGCTTCGACCCCGACGTTGGCGCCGAGGTTGGCAAATTAGCGGCCATCGAACACCTCGCGCGCGCGGAAACACTCGGCATGATGGCCCGGCGCCATTTCAACCCTCGGCGGAAGGGATGCGCGGCACTCGTCGGTCGCCATACGGCAGCGTGGATGAAAACTGCAGCCGCTGGGCAAGGCCGCCATATCCGGTGGCGATCCGACAATCGGATTCAGTTGCTGGCGGTCGATGTCGGCCCGCGGAACCGATTCCAGCAACGCCAGCGTATACGGATGGGCAGGGCACGACAGCACGTCGCGCACCGGACCACTTTCGACCACGCGGCCGCCGTACATGACGGCGACGTGATCAGCCACCTCTGCGGCGACGCCCAGGTCGTGAGTAATGAGCACCATTGCCATGCGACGTTCACGTTGCAGGTCGAGCAGCAGGTCCATGATCTGCGCTTGCACCGTGACGTCCAATGCGGTGGTTGGCTCGTCGGCGATGAGCAAGCTCGGATCGAGCGCGATAGCTATCGCGATCATCACGCGCTGGCGCATGCCTCCGGAGAATTGATGCGGGTAGTCTCGCGCCCGTTCGTGAGGCTCGGGAATGCCGACTCGACCGAGCAGCTCCTCGGCGCGCCCGAGCGCGGCCTTGCCGTGCAGAATGCCGTGCCTTCTGAACGGCTCTGCGACCTGCCAACCCACGCTGAACACCGGATTGAGCGATGCCAGCGCATCCTGGAACACCATGCCAATATCAACTCCGCAGCTTTTACGCCATTCGGACATGGGTGCGCCGAGCACATCGGCGCCGTTGAAGCGGATGCTGCCGCCCGTGATGTGCGCGGGCGGTGACGGAAGCAATCGCATGATGGCGGCGGCCGTGACGCTCTTTCCGGATCCGCTTTCGCCGAGCACCGCCACCGTTTCCCCGCGC
>JBOIEI010000185.1:0-20806 GCA_050741055.1 Burkholderiales bacterium
GCCGGCAGCCGAGGCCGATTCGCCACGCCCGGTCCGATGGCAACCGCAAAGTGTTGCGCAATCCCTGCCGGCCGACCCGCCGACGCTTTCGCTCGTGCCCAACAAGGGCATGGCCCGAGACGCCGACAGCCGTCCGCGCATTCTCCTGGCGGAGGATAACGGCGTAAACCAGGAAGTCGCTTGCGCGATGCTGCACAACCTCGGCTGCGAGGCCGATGTCGCTCACGACGGGGCCGAAGCACTCGAGCGCCTCGCCGCCGGCAGCTTCGACGCTGTCCTCATGGATTGCCAGATGCCGCGAATGGACGGGTTCGAGGCGAGCCGGGAAATTCGCAGCCTCGAGGCGCAACGCGCGGACGGCAGGCGCGTTCCCATCATCGCGCTCACAGCCAATGCAATGGAGGGCGATCGCGAACGCTGCCTCGAAGCCGGCATGGACGATTATCTGGCCAAACCGTTCAAGCTCGCGGAGCTCGGCGCCATGCTGGAGCGCTGGCTGGTCCGGCCCGCGTCGGATTCGGACCGTTCGCGCGCAAACCTGGCCGCCTGAACAGACCTGCAGGTCTCCTTCCTCTGGCGGCGACCGAGCGCAAGCCCGGATCGCACCCTACGCACGCGAGGTTGGACGCGAAACGCGTTCTGCCGGACACGAGTCATCGGAGTAGTATTCAAGCTCCTGATCACTCGATGGTCCCGCAATGAGAATGACATACCTCGCATTGGCGAGTGGCCTGCTCGGTTGTACCCTCGCGGCCGCGCCCGCACGGGCGCAGACCGGCTACCCGGGCAAGCCGATCCGCCTGGTTCACGGCTTCACCCCGGGCGGCATCTCGGACGTGCTTGCACGCGCGATCGGGGCCAAGCTCTCCGACAGGCTCGGCCAGCAGGTCCTGGTCGACCCGCGCCCGGGCGCAGGCACCACCATCGCTTCCGATCTCATCGCCAAGTCGCCCGGCGACGGCTACACACTGTTCCTGCAGGACATCACCACGCACGCGATCAACGCAAGCCTGTATCGCAAGCTGCCATACGACTCGCTCAAGGATTTCACGCCCATCACGCTGATCGCCGCGACCCCGCTCATGCTGCTGGTGCATCCGTCGCTGCCGGTGAAATCGGTGAAGGAGCTGGTGGCGCTCGCCAAGAAACGCCCGAACGAAATCGCGCATGGCTCCTCGGGCAACGGCACCATTCTTCACCTGGCCGCCGAGATGCTCAAGTCGATGTCGGGCATTCGGATGATCCACGTACCTTACAAGGGCAGCCCGCAGGCGGTCGCCGCCCTGCTCGGCGGCGAAATCGCGCTTTCCTTCTCCACCATGCCGCCGGCGCTGCCCAACGTGCAGGCCGGCAAGCTGCGTGCGCTCGCCGTGACCACGCCGCAGCGATCGGCGGCCGCGCCCGACGTGCCGACGCTGAAGGAAGCGGGTCTGCCGGAATTCGAGCTGGTGCTCCTCTATAGTGGCATCCTGGGGCCGCGCGGCGTGCCGGCCCCTATCGTCGATCGACTGAACGCGGAGATCGGCAAGGTGGTGCGGCTGCCCGAGCTGGAGAAGATCTACAGCAAAGTGGGCGCGGTGGCAGTCACCAATTCGCCGCAGGCGTTCGCCGCGCACATGAGCGCGGAAATGACCAAGCTCGGCAAGCTGGTCAAGCTTTCGGGCGCGCATATCGACTAACGCCGCGGCGGCATCGCGGCCGGCAGGCTTGCTCAATGGAGGATCGAATGGCGATGTCGCTCGTACCTCAGCAATCGCGCTACGACTACGTGCCGCTCACCGAGCGCAAGGACTACACCTGGCCCGGCGGCAAGCGGCTCGCGTTCTGCATCACGACCAATGTCGAGATATACGCTTACGGCAAGGGCCGCGGCCATGACAACGCCAAGCACGGCGAGCCGCAGACCCAGCGCAACTACTCCTGGCGCGACTATGGCAACCGCATCGGTATCTGGCGGCTGTTCGACCTCGCCCAGGAGCTCGACATGCCGCTCGCGCACAACGCGAACAGCCTCCTCTACGAGCACGCGCCGCAGATCATGGAACGCATCCGGGCGCGCGGCGACGAGATCGTCGGGCACGGGCGCACCAACTCCGAGAACCTGCAGGATTTCCGTTGGGAGTCCGACGAGGCGCGGGTCATTGCCGAGATCACCGAAACGTTCCGCAGCCACGAGGGCAGGCCGCCGAAGGGCTGGATGGGCGCGGGCACCTACGAAAATCCCTGGACGCCCGATGTCCTCAAGGAAGCGGGCTACAAGTACCTCATGGACTGGCCGCACGACGATCAGCCGATCTGGATGCGCACGCGCTCCGGCCCCATACTGTCGGTGCCCTATCCGGCCGAGCTGAACGATTCGCCCCAGATCATTCATCGCCAGCATACCGGTCGCGAGTTCTGCGACATGATGGTCGACCAGTTCGAGGAAATGGTCGAGCAGAGCGCGCAGCACCCGCTGGTGTGCAACATCTCCATCCACCCTTTCGTGTTCGGCTATCCGTTCCGGCTGCGCCCGCTGCGCACCGCCCTGAAGCACTGTTTCGCGTCCAGGTTCATGGACAGGGTGTGGAAGTGCAAGCCGGAGGACGTGGCCGATCACTGTTACGCGATGAAGCCCGGCATCATCCCCGGCGTCTGAGGCACGCGATGGCAAAGACCGAAGCAAAGCCGCTGTGGGACGGGCAGCCCGAGGGCCGCTGGTTCACGCGCATCGAAGTGACCAGCATGCTCAACGGCGCCATGCTGGCGCTGCCGTTGCACGTCGTCACCGGAGGCAAGCCCGGGCCGACGCTCGGCATCGTCACCAATACCCATGGCGACGAATTCCTGCCCTCCACCGCCATCCGCACGCTGCTCGATACGCTCGACCTCGCGACGCTACAGGGAAGGCTCGCACTCATCTCTGTCGCCAATCCGCTCGCGATGGCGAACTTCGGCCGACAGACGCCGGAGCAGCACGGCCGCACCGACCTGCACGAGGTTTACCCAGGCAATGCCCGCGGCAACACGACGCAGATGATCGCCGCGCAAATCGCCGAGCACGTGATCCGGCACGCCGATGCGCTGATCGATTTCCATTCGGGCGGCAGCGGCGGACGGCTGCAGGCGCGCGTGGACTACAACAGCCAGGCCGCGGCCGAGGTCAAGCAGCGATCCCTCGACATCGCGCGCGCTTTCGGGCAACCGTTCGTGCACGAGAACGAGTTTGCCGGCGCCGCCTCGCATTACGCCAATGGCATCGGCATCCCGGCGTTCAATCCCGAGATGGGCGGCTCGTACCTGGGGCCCGAGAACACGGCGCTCTATCAGCGTCAGGCCATCGACGGCTTGAAGAACGTGATGGGCGCGCTCGGCATGCTACCGGGGCCTACGGCAAAACCGCCACGGCAGATCCACTTCGACACCAAGGCGCGGTGCGAGATCCGCCCGAAGCAAAGCGGCTACCTGGAATCGTTCTTCGAGCGCGCCGACGATCTAGGCAAGCGGGTCGAGGCAGGAACCCGTCTCGGCGAGGTTGTCGATCTTCACACCTTGCGCGTGATCGAGACATTGACCGCCCCCGTGGCCGGTTATCTTTTCTTCTCGCGCTACTCCGGCGTGGTGGGCTCCGGTACGCAAGCGTTCGCCATTGCGGACGCCGCGAAATCGACTTGGCTCGAGTAGCGGCCCAAGCGCGTTCGTGCTTCGGTGCAACGCCGAATATGTCGACGATAGAGGAATCGGGTTGGCTCGGCGCAGCGGACCCAACTCGATCCCGCCTGATCGCGGCGTTAATGCTCCGAGCGTTGACCTCTGCGCGCCGAACGAGAATACTGCGCGCGGCGAGCTCGCACCCGCGAGCGACGCAAGAGAACCCATGGAGGAGTCATGCCGCAGTACCGTCACATCGCATTCCTGTCGCTTGCAGTGCTGGCCGCAGGGCCCGTTTCCGCCGCAGCGCCGTATCCCGAAAGATCGATCCGCCTCATCGTGCCCTTTCCGCCTGGCGGTGGCACCGATGCGCTCTCACGCATCCTTGCACCGAAGTTGACGGAATATCTGGGTCAGCAAGTCCTCGTCGACAATCGCGGCGGTGCGCAGGGCGTGGTCGGCACCGCGCTCGGCGCAAAGGCAGCGCCCGACGGCTACACGATGCTGTTCGCGCATTCCGGCGCGCTCACCATCAATCCGCACATGTACAGCACCCTGAGCTACGACACGCTGAAGGATTTCGCCGCCGTGTCGCGCGGCACCGAGATGCCCTATATCCTCGTGCTGCATCCCTCGGTGCCGGCGAAGTCGATGAAGGAATTGGCTCAGCTCGCACGTTCGCGCCCCGGCGAGCTCACGTTCGCATCCACCTCCGCGGGACCGCAGCTGATGGGCGAGCTCTTTCGCCTGACGACGAAGACGAAGATGGTGCACGTTCCCTACAAGGGCGCGGGACCGGCTGTAACGGATCTTCTCGGTGGCCATGTCGGCATCATGTTCACGGTGCCGACCTCGGTCGGACCGCACATCCGCGCCGGCAAGCTTCGCGCCCTCGGTGTTTCGGGCCAGAAGCGCGAACAAAGCCTGCCCGACATTCCGACCATGACCGAGGCGGGATTCAGTGACTTCGGCCAGGCTCGCGAATGGTACGGATTTGTCGTACCGAGCGGCACGCCGACCGAAGCAGTCACGAAGCTCAACGCCGCGCTGGTGCGCGCGCTCAACGATGCCGACGTGCAGAAGCGCCTGCAGCCGCTCGCGCAGAAAGCGGTTCCGAGCACGCCCGCGGAATTCGGCGACTATATTCGCGCCCAGTACACGCTCTGGGGCAAGGTCGTGAAGGCCACCGGGGCGAAAGTGGATTAGTAACCGCGGCGCATCGGCTCGAGGCACTTGCAGGGCTGGCGACACAGTGACCTGTGCGCTGAACATTTCCACCGTCCGCTCGCAACCCACTGAGCCGATGCTCGCGCCCCGAGCGCACGGCTCGAGGACAATCCCTTCGAGGGTCAGGCGGACAGCGCCTCGGGGCCCGCCATGCGCCGGAAGAGGTAGATGCAGCCAAGGAGCAGCACGGTTTGCACGACCGCGAGCGCGCAGGTGAGCGCCTCGTTTTCGAATTCCTGCAGATAGTAGATGCCCACGGATAGCGTCTCGGTGCCGGCTGAGTAGAGAATGATCGAGATCGGCAGCTCGCGCAGGAAGATGATGAAGAGCAGCACCCAGCCGGCGAAGATGCCGGGCTTCAGGAGCGGCAGGGTGATCCGCCGCAGGGTGGTCAGCCAGCTTGCGCCGGACATGCGGGAGCTCTGGTCCAGCTCTTCGGACACAGCCAGCAGGATGGAGGAGACGTTGCGCTGCCCGTAGGGGAAGAAGCGGGTGACGTAGCCCAGCAGCAGGATCCACAGCGTTGCATAGATCGGGGTCTTGATGTAGGTGATCAGCACCCCCATCGCGAGCACGATGCCCGGAAAACCGATCGGAATGACGCACAAGTAGTCGAGGGCGCTGCTGCCGAGCCCCCGGCGGCGGTGGATCATGAAGCTCATCGCGATGGCGAGGATCATGGCAACCGTGGCGCCGGTGAACGCCAGCAGCAAGCTGTTGCCGATCCCGTTGGTCGCCGCCTCGATGCTTTCCGGCCACCAGAAGAACAGGATCTTGCGGTAGTTCCAGAACGACATCTGGGACGGAATCAGGTAACCCTGCCAGACACGGTGCAGGCTGACGACGAGCAGCGTCGCCAGCGGCAGCACGACCGCGACGAAGATGAACGTGAGGTTGTAACCGAGCGCAGCCCACTTCCAGCCGCCGAGATCGATGACGTTCGGCCGGAATCCCTTGCCCGTGACGGTGGTGTACTGCCGCGGCACGATGATGCGCCGCTGGATCCAGATGAGTCCGGCCGTGATGATCCCGAGCGTCATGCTCATCGCCGCGCCCATCTGGTAATTGGCGTTGTCGCCGACGGCGAAGGTGAAAATCTCGGTGGTGTAGGTGGGGTAGCCATAGGGCGCACCCAGCTTGAACGGGACGCCGAATTCCCCGGCGCTGGTTACCAGGCAGATGATCACGCCGGCGAGGATGGCCGGCGTGACGAGCGGCAGCGTGACGGTGAGCGTGGTCCGCAACAGGCCCGCCCCGGTCGTGCGGGCGCTGTCTTCCAGCGAGGGATCCATGCGCCGCAGCGAGCCCACCACGAACAGATAGACGAGCGGCGCGTGGAAAATGCCGGTAACCCAGATGACGCCCCAGATGTTGTCGACGTTGAGAATCGGGTCCGTCGCGCCGGAGAGCCAGCGCCAGAAGTTGTTCAGCAGGCCCACTTGCGGCGATGCGAGGTTGTGCCAGGCGATCGCACCGACGAACGGGCTCAGGAAGTAGGGGATGAGATTGAAGGGCTCCAGCGTCTTGCGCCAGGGGCAGTTCGTGCGGGCATTGAGCCAGGCGAGGGAGACGCCCAGGATCACGGAGAGCGCGGTCGATCCCACCGATATTACGACCGTGTTGAAGAATGCCTCCCGCAGCCCGGAATGGTGGAATATCTGCCGGTAGTTGCCGAGTCCCCACTCGGCGTTGAAGCCCAGCTCGTCGAGCACGCGGAAGCTGGCGACGACAAGCACGAGAAGCGGCACGACAACCGCGGCGCCCACGACGATCGCGACGATCGACGTGACGACGTTTTCCTGGGTGAACAGGCTCCGCCAGCGCGCCGCGTGGGCGCGCGCGGGGCCTGCCGGAAGTGTTCTCGTCGACACGGGTTCGAACTAACGCAGTGCCGGCACCCGCCGGGCGCGCAGGGAGCCTCTCAGTCGAGGTCCCCGCGGCGGCAGCCGGCGTGCCCGCCCAGTCACCGGCCTACTGGAAAACCTTGCGCCATTCCTGGCGCATTTGCTTGAATTGCTTGTTGGTCTCGAGCTCGTCCTTGATGGCGATCACATGGATTTCGTCCAATTCGAGCATGTACTTCTTGACCGACTCCGGCGGCTTGTAGTCTTTACGATAGGTGATGATGGACGCCTCCCGCTCCGATATGATGTCGAGGCCCTCCTCGCTCAGCAGGAACTCGACGAAGAGCTTGGCGGCGTTCGGGTGCGGCGCGCCGTTCATGGCCGCGAGCTGGCGGTTCAGCAGCACCTGTCCCTCCTTGTAGGTGCCCCAGCGCAGCTTCTTGGCGAGCGACGGTTCCTTTTCGATCGCCTGGAATGCACGGCCTACGAGATTCCACATGTCTATCGGCCGCTCGCAGTTGATGACCATCTGCATCTTCGGCTCGGTGCGGAAAGCGACCAGGGGATCCTGCGCCTTCAGCTTCTTCCACATGCCCTTCACGTCGAAGCCGGCCTGCTCGAGCCCCAGCGTGGTGAAGGAGTAGGACGAGCTCTTGGTCACGTCGCTCGCGATGGTTTTGCCCTTGAATTTCGGGTCGAGGACGTCCTTGTACGACGTGATGTTGACGTTCTCCATGCCGGGACACGACGCGTTCCATACGGGCTGAAACGTGTAGGAGCTCCCCGCGACAAAGTAAGGGTATTCGAACAGCGCCCCCGCCTTTTTCGCGTTGGCCTCGTGATACTTCCACTGCCCGCTGTCGAGCTTCATGAAGGCCCCTGCCTTGGCGGCGCCGTGGAAGAAGCCGGCCCCGGCCGTCATGATCACGTCGAAGGTGAAGCGGCCCGCCTTGAGCTCCGCGCGGGCCATGCCGATCGAGGGGCCGGTACCCTTGCGGATGTTGGTGTACTTGAAATCGTCGCCCAGTCCGTAGCGCTTGCGGAATCCTTCCTCGAGAGCGCGGGTGGTCTTGTCCTGAAAGAGCGAGATCAGCGAGACGAGCGCGCCTTCCTTCTTCGCGAGCGGAATCAGCTTCTTTTCCTGAGGAGTCAACTCGCTTGCAGCCGCGGAAGCCGCGAGCGCGAGGGCAACTATCGATACGGCGCTGCCAAGAACGATACGAATGCCACGGGCATACTTCATGGACACTCCTCCTCGTCTTTGATTTTCAGGCGGCCGACATGGTCGCGAGCGCCGGAATGGCTTCCGACGCTAGGTTACATTCAACTACCGCAGCTTGTTCGATGCAAGAGTTTCGCTTCAGCACGGGCGGGAACTCGCCATGCAGCAAGCATTCGTCGCGCGTACGTACGCGCATGCCAGTGCGGTGAAGCGTGGATTACGCAATCGTGCCGAACACGCGGCCGCGATACTCGCGCTCCTGGTGCATGGGAATCGTAGAACATGCCCCCGCGCAGCCGGCAGCCCACGACGATGGGCTTCGCGTCAGTTGGCGTAGATCGTAATCCGCAGCGCGCGGGCTGCTTCGACCAGACGTTCGTCGTAGCTGGCGAGGCTGACAGCCTGTCCTTGCCTACGAAGAAAATCCATAGAGGCCAGGTGGAGCGCGTCGAGGGTCCGGACCGGCCTGGGAAATGCTTCCAACGCCCTCGTGAGCACCGGCGGGGAAAGTTCAACGATGGCAACTCGGCTCAGCAGGGAGCGCACCTCGTCGCCGTGCGTGCGGCCGAGTTTGCGCGCATGGATGCGGGTCCACATTTCATACTCGAGAACACGGCTGGAGATCAGCTGCTCTCGCCAGAGGCTTTCGGGGGGCGAATGATCCTCGGCGAGAAGCTGTGCCAGCGCCACCGAAGTGTCGAGATAGATCAACGCACGCCCCGGTCCTGCTCCAGCTCCCGTTTCAGCTGCCGAAGAGTTGTTGCCGGCTTGCGCGGAGGCGCGTCGGTAGCCTGCAGCGCAGGCGGCGTAATCAGCCCCTGGCGCATGGCGTCGGCCAGCAAGGCGTCCGCCAGCAGGGGACTGCGGCTCCGGTCGGGCGGAACAAGCTCCGCCACCACCCGATCGCGATCGGTCACGAGCACCGTTTCCCCGCGCTCGGCGAGGCGAACGTATTCGCTCAGCTTGTTTTTCAATACCTTCAGGCCGACGGCTCGCATGAACAGCAGGGTAGCTTCCGGTAGCTACCTGTGTCAAGGATCGATGGGGTCACAAGAGATTCATCCCGCCGGGTGGCGGGCGCGGAAGGCACGATCAGGCGTAGCGGTCTGAACGGGTAGGCTTTGCAACGCGGCGACGCCGGGGACCAGCAGCACCCCGGCGAGCGCCAGAAGCGATCCAAGCCTGGTCATGAGTGCCTCAGCCTTCTGCGATCACCTTGTTGCGCAACGTGCCGATGCCGGTGATCTCGATCTCGCATACGTCGCCGGGCTTCATGTTGCGCGGCGAACCGTCGGTGCCCATCCAGATCACGTCCCCTGGGTAGAGCGTGCAGTACTTGCTCACCTCGGCGATGTAGGTTTCGACGTCATGGATCATGTTGGCGGTAGCGAAGCGATCCACTTCCTCGCCGTTCAAGCGAATGGTCGTCGTCATGCCACGGTAGTCGAGATCGGTGACGATCCATGGCCCCATCGGCTTGAACGTGTCGGCATTCTTTGCCCGCCACATGGTGCGATCGCCGCGCTGCCAGGTACGCTCGCTCACGTCGTTGCCGATGGTCCAGCCGAAGACGTGCTCGAGCGCCTTGTCCTGGGGGACGTTCCTGCCCTGCTTGCCGATCACGGCGACGAGCTCGCCCTCGTACTGAAAGATGTCGCCCGAGTCCTTCGGCTTGACGATCGGGTCCTCATGGGCGCACAGCGCATTGTTGGCGCGGTAGCCGATGTCCGGCTTCTCCGGGAACACCGGCTCCACGCCCCTGCGCCTGGCCGACTGAATGATGTGATCGCGATAATTGATGCCGACGCAATAGAAGGTCGACGGCACGGTGGGTATGAGCAGCTTTACCGTCGAGAGACGATGCCGCGCCGAGGTGCTTGTATGCGGGCCCCACGGCGCAGCGTCCACGGCGATCACGCTGTCGTCCTCGATCTTTCCGTAGGAGACCTTGTCACCCGCCTGAAAGCGAACCCATTTCGTGCTCATGCTTGATCCTCCACCTGTCGATCGATGCGAAATACTAACCCGGAACGACGGCATCGCCGACGCGGATCTCACCGCCCGCCAGCGACAGCATGCCAACGCCGAACGTCGGCTCCTTCTGACCAAAGGCCCTGACCAACGTCTGCATGACTTGCAGATCGCGCTCGCCGGTCGCGGGATTGGCGTGCGTGGCCAGGCAGCGCACCTTCGGCACCATGCTTTCGAATACGACATTGCCGACGCGCACCGGGCCGCCCACCCAGGACTGCTCTTCCCAGGCGCTCACGCCGTCGATCACGATGTTATGCCGGAAGCGCCGCTCGTTCAGCGCCTCGTCGCCGAGGGCGTCGCCGGCAGACGCGAGGCTCTCACGGCTGTGCAAGGTAACCTGGCCGGCCTGATTGTCCTGATAGCGCGGCGTCGTGCCGTCGCCCACCAACTTGAGCGGCAGGCGGGCGGGTTCTCCCTTCAAGGGATTCTCGTCCAGCGCCAGCACGTAATCGGTGATCGCGCGGACCAGGCGCGCGCGCCCCGCTTCGTCCAGCGACTGATCGGCAATCACTTCGTTGCCAAGTGAAATGCTCAGGCGCTGCGTGCGCTCGTCGAATCGCACCTGCAACCGCGCGAGCCCCGGCGTGTTCGCGAGCACCACGCCGTGATACTTGCGGCACCATTCCGTGTCGCCCGCCGGCGCATCGGCGAAACGGAAATTGAGCACGCGATCACCCGCCACGCGCCCGCCTGGCAGCACGCTGATGCGCTCCACCGGCTGCGGCGTGAATCCCTTGACGGGATAGCGATACAGTGCGACGACCTCTGCCATGATGCCCGGGCTCCCGGATTCGTTCAATCGAAGCTCACGATCTCCACCCAGTTCGAACCCTTGCCGGTCGGATACTGGCCGATTCGCTTCAAGGCACCACTGGACGGGTCGATCGAATAGGTGGAGAGGGTATCCGATTTTTCTCCCGCAACGATCATGAATCGGCCGGTCGGATCGATCCTGAAACCGCGGGGTTGCTTCTCCGTCGGCGTGCTGCCGAGATAGGCAAGCTTGCCCGTGCCGGCGTCGACGCTGAACGCACCGATCGTGCTGCTGGTGCGCTCCGCGGCATAGAGAAATTTTCCGTCCGGCGTGACATGCAGGTCGGAAGCCCAGATGTCGTTGTCGCGATTGCGCTTGGGCGCATTCGGACCTCTTGGCGCGCCGGGCACGAGCGTGCTGTCGCCCGGCAGCGCGGAAACCGAATCGACCTTCGAGAGCAGGCCCGTTTTGCTGTCGAGCGCAAGCGTCGTCACCGTCGCGGTCAATTCGTTCAGGAGATACACGAAACGGTTGTCGGGCGAGGTGACGAGGTGACGCGGCCCGGTGCCGGCCTCGAGTTGCAGCACCGGCGGGGTGTTGGCCGCGAGCCGGCCGGTCTTCTCATCGAACCGGAACTGAAAGATCTGGTCGGTACCCAGGTGCGGCACGAAGACGAAGCGATTGCTGTTGTCGGTGCGAATGGCGTGCGCATTGCGTGCAGTCGGAATCGTCTGCATCGGCTCGCCGATGCGACCGTCCGCGCCGACAGGATTCACGCTCACCTTGTTGCCGCCTTAGGAGGCGCCGTGGAGAAAGCGGCCGCTGCGGTCGTGATGAATGTACGGAAAGCTGTCCGCAAGCGGGCCCGTGCCGACGGCGTTCAGTGCTCCGCTCGCCCGGTCGATGGTGTAGGTGTACGCCGAGAATGGCTTCGAGCGCACGCCTGCGACCAGATAGCGCTTGTCGGGGCTCACCGACATCGGCATCACGATCTTCGCCGCCTTGAAGCGCGCGCCGGGCTGCAGCGAGCCGTCGGAGCGCAGTGTGTACATTCCGATCTCGCCGTCCTCGGCGTTGGACACGTACACGAACGTAGCCGCCAGCACGGAATCAGCGACCAGCAACGATGCGAACGCCATGAGTAGTCCCGCCTTCCAATTCATCCGGGATCCTCCGCTGCGGGTGGGCACGCGCACTGCCGGACGCCAAGGTACGCGAACGCGGGGCTCGGCACAATAGCCCGAGCGAGGTACCGGATGACGCCGACACACCTGGCGTGATGCAGGCGGTTTGACTTCGCGATGAGGCAGGCATAGCCTTTCGTGCAGCAATCGGTGTCTGATCACGACCCCCACTTTCCGCCAGGAGGAGTCAGATGAGCACGCATCGTACACCGCAGGAAATCCGCAAGAGCCTCACGCACCCGGTGGTCGACGGCGATGGCCATTGGATCGAGTACCCCCCGGTGTTCGCCGAAAAAATGCGCAAGGTCGTCGGCGACCTCGGCGCCGACGGCTTCCTCAAATCGCAACGCCGCATCCCCGAGGCGCTCAGCCTCACGCCGGCGCAGCGCAAGCAACGCGCCGTCGGCATGGAAGGGTTCTGGACCCGGCAATCGACCAACACGCTGGATCGCGCGACGGCCATGATGCCGCGCATGCTCTACGACCGGCTGGACGAGCTCGGCATCGATTTCGGAATCGTCTACCCGACCGCGGGCCTGGGCATCTACCGCATCGCGGACGATGCGACCCGGCGCGCGGTGATCCGCGGCTTCAACGTGGTCACGCACGATTACTTCAAGGGGCTCGAGGATCGGCTGACCCCGGCGGCGGTGATTGCGGTCAACACGCCGGAGGAAGCGATCGAGGAGCTCGAGTTCGTGACCCGCCAGCTCGGCACCAAGGTCTGCATGTTTGCGAGCGGCGTGCGCCGGCCAATGCCGCAAGCGCAAGGCGCCGATCCGGATGTCGCGCGCTTGGCGCAAGGCTTCGACCAGCTCGGGCTCGATAGCGAATACGACTACGATCCGGTATGGCAGAAATGCCGCGAGCTCGGCATCGCGCCCACTTTCCACACCAGCGGGCGCAGCTACGGCGAGCGCAACAGCCCGACCAATTTCACCTACAACCACATCGGGCACTTCGCAGCGGCCGGCCACGCCGTGGCCAAGGCGCTGTTCCTGGGCGGCGTGACCCGGCGCTTCCCCGATCTGCGCTTTGCTTTCCTCGAAGGCGGCGTGGGCTGGGGCTGTCAGCTCTTCTGCGATCTCATCGAGCACTGGGAGCGGCGCGGCGCAAAGGGGCTGCAGAACATGGATCCGACCAAGCTCGATCGCAAGCTCCTGCGCAATCTCGTGGACAAGTACGGCTACGCCGACATGGCCGCCGAGCTCGACCGCCGCGACGGCTGGCCCATGAAGGAGGTCGATTCGGTGACCGGCGGCGCGCCGCTGGACGACTATCACTTCTGCAACATCACCCGCAAGCAGGACTGGATCGATCTGTTCGCCACCCCGTACTATTTCGGCTGCGAGGCCGACGATCGGCTGAACGCCGTCGCCTTCGGCAAGACCATGCCGCTGGGCGCCCGGATCAATGCGCTGTTCAGCTCCGATATCGGCCATTTCGATGTCGTCGACATGCGCGATCCGCTGCCGGAAGCCTACGAGCTGGTCGAGGACGGCCACATCAGCAGCGACGACTTCCGCGACTTCACCTTCGGCAATGCGGTGCGCTTGTGGGGTACGCAGAATCCGCGCTTCTTCGAAGGCACGCGGGTGGCGAAGGAAGCTGCGACCCTGCTTCGCCTGCAAACGCCGAGTCGCGCTGCGGCATAGCGACGCGAGCGGCGGCCACAACCAACGAGGCACGGTCGCGACTGCGGGTGCCTCGAAGCGGCGGCCGTCCGGGGCTCGTCGCGCGGGTCGCCCTGTCCTAGAATGCGTGCCTGAATGGCGATTTCCGCCTGCACACAGGAGCAAAGCGACGTGGACAAGATTCGAATCCAGTTCACCCTATTTTCGGCGTTCTACTCACCGCTCATTTCCACCATGTCGGGCGGATTCCTGAAGGCCGAAGGGCTGGATGCCGAGTGGTCGGTTGCACCACCCGGCGTCTCGGCTCTGAATGCACTGAAGGACGGTTCGGCGCATATCGTCCAGTCGGCCCTGAGCCAGGGGTTCGCCTCGCTCAACAAAGGCGAGACACCGGAAGCCGTGCACTTTGCGCAGATCAACGAGATGGACGGCTTCTTCCTTACCGCGCGCGCGGCGGACCCGGGCTTCAGCTGGAAAAAGCTCGAAGGCGCCGAGGTGGTCATGTTCAAGGAAGGCCAGCCGCTTGCCATGTTCAAATACGCCTGCCACAAGGCGGGCATCGATTTCAACAAGCTGAAGCCGATCGCGTTCACCGGCGCGGCCGATATCGATCGCGCCTTTCGCCAGGGCCAAGGCCAGTACGTGCAGCAACAAGGGCCCTATCCACAGCAGCTGCAAGCCGATGGCATCGGCCACGTCGTGGCACAGGTAGGCAAGCAGATCGGACCGTGCGGATTCTCCAGCCTGGCGACGACGCGTGAATGGCTTGCGAGCGACATGGCGAAAGCCTTCATGCGCGCCTACAAGAAGACCCGGCGTTACATGAACGAGACGCCGGCCGCCGAGATCGCCCGCGCCGAGAAGCCGTATTTTCCGGACATCGACCAGAAGGTGCTGGCCGATTGCATCGCGACGTATCAGAAGCTGGGCTGCTGGACGCCACCGGTGGAAATCACCCAGGCGGCGTTCGAGAAAACACTCGATGTCTACGAATACAACGGCCTCATCAAGCAGCGCTACCGCTACGACCAGGTCTGTGCCGCGCCGCCGGCGACGGACTGACGGATACAAATCGGCCTGCAATTGAAACCGGGCTGAAATTTGCCGGATACGCGCCTGCCCTAGACTGCCCCCGTGTCGAGCTGAATCGACGTCGGGCTTTCGAGGGGATGCGCCATGAGTGCTGGAAGCGTCAGGAAATCCTTGTCCGGCTTGCGGGCCTACGGCCCCTATGTCCTGATGGAGATGCTCTTGCCGGGCGGCACGCTACTCGCCCTGCTGCTGTGGCTGTCGCAACGCCTCGGCTACATGGGTTCCGGCAGCGTGTACCGGTATCTGCTCGCTCAACGCTACCGGGCTGCCGTCGCGGCCAAGCCGCATGCGCTCGAGACGGAGCTGTGGCTGGACCCTGTCGATCTGCTGTGCCAATGAATTGGAGCATACCTCCTAAACTTCCGCCATTTCGAAATCGGCCTTGGTCGCGCCGCAGTCCGCGCAACTCCAGGTCTCCGGGACGTCCTCCCAGCGCCTGCCCGGCGCGATGCCTTCGTCCGGCAGACCTTCGGCCTCGTTGTAGACGAACGAGCACAGCAGGCAGCGCCAGGTCTTGAGCGCGCGGTCTGCAACCGCTTGCGCCGCTGGATCGGTGCATCGTGCTGCGGGAAATGCAGGATCAGCGCGTCGAGCCCTTCCGCCCCGGCGCTGAGTTGCTACCTCAAGAGCGTATTCGACCGTGTCTACGTGCTGACGCCGCGCGAGTACATCGCGCAAAAGGTTGCGCTCGTTACGCGCCAGGGCATCATCCGGCGCTTTCACGAAAAGCGCATCGATGTGGTACCTCTCGCGGAGGTGCGCTGGGCCGAATCATCCCCGGGCAAGATCGCGTATGCGAACGTCTATAGCGGCGGGATCCGCGTCATTGCGGATGTCGCCCTGATCGCCTATGCGACGCCGCGCGTGCCCGAGGACGAGCTCGCCGAGCCGCTTCGCGCGGCCGGTGTCGATGTGCGCCTCGCCGGCGACTGTGCCTTGCCGCAAGGCTTGCTGGCTGCTACGGTCTGTGGGTATGCGCTCGGTATGGCGCTATAGCAGTTCGCCGCCCCCGGGGCTCTCGAGAAACAGACCCAAGACACCGGGCGCCCCCGCGGACCCGGGATACTCAATAGTCGACCTTCGTGGCAGTGCCGGCTTCTTCGGCAAAGATCTCGGTGGCCATGTTGTGCGCTTCGAGCGAGGCCGGGATGCCGCAGTAGATCGCTACTTGCAGCAACACTTCCCGGATCTCGTCCTTGCTGCAGCCGTTCTTCAGCGCGCCGCGCAAATGGATGCGCAACTCGTTGGGACGATTCAGCGCGCAAGTCATGGCGAGGGCAAGGAGGCTACGCATCTTGCGTGGAATCGCTTCGCGGCCCCAGACCTCGCCGTACGCATACTGGTTGATGAGCTTCTGCAGCGGCGCGCCGAACTCACCTGCGGCCGCCATGCGGTGCGCCACGACGTCGGCGCCGAACATCTCCCGGCGAATGTCCAAGCCCTTCTGATACATGTCGCGATCGTCCATCTAACGCCTCCTCTGGTGTTTTCCGGCACGGCCATTCGCCCGTACATATGGGAGACGGGCGCTTGCTGCCCGCCCCGCCCGAGTAGCGACGGCATATCGGCTATGCCGGGCGGCTTTCGTCCAGCACGCGCCGGATCGCGTCCGCGATGCGAGCGCGATCCGGCAGCGCTGCTTGTTCCAGCACCGGGCTGTAGGGCACGGGGACGGGCGCGGCACAAACACGCTGCACGGGCGCTTTCAACGCGTGAAACGTCTCGCGGTCTTCGAGCACGGCCGCGGCGATCTCCGAGGCCGCGGAACACGTCGCCGGCGCCTCGTCGACGATGACGAGCCGTCCGGTCTTGCGAACCGAGGCGCGTATGGTCTGGACATCGAGCGGCACCAGCGTGCGCGGATCGATGACCTCGACCGATACGCCCTCGCTCTCGAGCGCAGCGGCGAGCGCGAGCGACTCCTGGACGTAGAATGCCAAGCTCACCACCGTCACGTCGTTGCCGGCGCGCTTGACCTCGGCGGCTCCGAGCGGCACCAGATGCTCACCGTCAGGCACGGGACCGCTGACGGCATTCAGACGGCTGCACTCGAACGAGACGACCGGATTGTTGTCGCGGATGGCGCTTTTCAGCAGGCCCTTCGCATCGGCCGGCGTCGCCGGCAGAATGATCTTCAGTCCCGCCAGGTGCATCCACATCGAATAGGGACTCTGCGAGTGCTGGGCGGCCAGCCCCATGCCGCCGCCGGTCGTGCAGCGATAGGTCACCGGAAAATCCGCCTGTCCGCCGAACATGTAACGGATCTTGCTCGCTTGATTGACAACCTGGTCCATGGCGACGAACGAGAACGTCACCATGCGCCAGTTGACGATCGGCCGATAGCCGCTCGCGGCCGCCCCCAAACCCATGCCCGTGAGCACCGATTCGGAGATGGGGGTGAAGCGAACACGGCGGGGACCGAATTCCGCGAGGGGGTCGCCCGTGAAATCGGTGCCGAGCGTGATCACGCGCTCGTCGCGCCGCATTTCCTCCGCCACCGCCTCGTCCAGCGCCTGCGAAAAAGTCAGCTGCCGCATGGGCCGTCTCCTAACGGGCGTACATGTCCACGAGGAGGTCGCCGGCGTCCGGAAAAGGGCTTGCCTCGGCGAAGGCCACGGCCGCATGCAGCTCAGCCTCGATCTGTTGCTTCAGGCGGTCCAGCTCCGCCGGCGTCACCAGCCCGCGCTCGACGAGATCGGTTGCAAAGCGGGCAATCGGGTCGCGCGCCTTCCACGCTGCGATCTCCGCTGCCGGACGCGTTTCCGGCGGCGGCGCATTGCGCATCGCGTGGAAATACCAGCGGTAGGTCTTGCACTCGACCAGGGAAGGCCCTTCGCCTGTGCGCGCACGATCCACGGCCGTGCGAATCGCATCGTAAACGGCCAGAACGTCGTTGCCGTCGATGGAAGCCCCCGGGATTCCATAGGCCGAGGCGTGCGCGGCAAGGTCAGGCGCGGTGTGCTGTACCTGGACAGCATTGTTCGCCGCATACTGATTGTTCTCGCACACGAACACGATGGGCAGCGCCCAGACCGAGCTGATATTGAGCGCCTCGTGGAATTCGCCCTCGGAGACCGCACCGTCGCCGAAGAAGCACACTGCCACATTGCCTTTGCCGTCCAGCTGGGCGGCCAGCGCGGCGCCGGTCGCGATCGGCAGGCCGCCGCCGACGATGCCGTTCGCCCCCAGCATGCCGATGGAAAAGTCCGCGATGTGCATCGAGCCGCCCTTGCCCTTGCAGTAGCCATCGACGCGGCCGAACAGCTCGGCCATCATCCGTTTGATGTCCGCGCCCTTGGCGATGCAGTGGCCATGGCCGCGATGGGTGCTGGTCACGCGATCGGCGTTCGCAAGATTCGCACACACGCCGACCGCAATCGCTTCCTGTCCCACGTAGGGATGCACGGTGCCGTAGATCTTTCCGGCGCTTCGCAGCTTGATTGCGAGCTCGTCGAATTCCCGGATCAGCATCATCTTGCGCAGCATCTCGACCAGATCGGGTGTTTCGTGCCGCATGAGTAATGCTCCTTCTCCGTTCGGAGGTCAGGTCTTGCTTGTTGCGCCTCGCATGCAATCAACAAGACGCCATCTCGTTGCATGTCGATGTCGGTGCAACGAACAAGACCTGTCCCCATGATCCTTCCGACCGGCTCGATCCCGACTACCGGCCGGCGGCTGTGTCGCAATCACCGCAGGTATTCATCGAAGAACCCGATCGAATCGCGCACGGCCCCGATCTGCACGGGATCGGGATCGTAGATGCCCGCGGCGTTGCGCCGGACATAAACGAACCCATGCTCGGGATGAGCGTACGTCTTCCAGCGCGCGTTCTTGCCGGCTTCCTGCAGCAGGTCGTAAGTTACCCGAAAAATTCCCTGCAGCTCGTCGCTGTCGCGTCCCTGCACGAAGATCGGCGTCTCGATCGGGCGGATGCGGCTCACCGCGACGTCCTCGGTGATGCGGGCGCGCACCTTTTCCGCCTCGCGCATGAGCAGCTTCTCGACGTTGAGCAGCCCCGTGTGCGGATCGATCCGGGCGGATTCATCGGGACGCAGGCGCAGAAACTCGTGCGACGCCGGTTCGGATGCGATCATCGCGTGTATGCCGCGATACTCCGAGGCGATCTTGAGCGCCATTTCGCCGCCGTGGCTCACGCCCATGTAGCCGATGCGCCGAGGATCGATGCCGGGCAGCATCTTGACGTGCTCGGCGATCGCGACCACGTCTTCGTACTCGAGCGGACCGCGATTGAGGAGTTGCCGGCCCTGGCGGATGTCCTGCACCAGCTTGCCGACGCGGTCGTAGACGTAGTCGACCTCGGCGCGGTAGCGAAGCCACGCCACCGCGTAGCCGGCGGCGAGGAACTGCTCTTGCGTCCAACTGCTGTTGCGCGTGAATTCCCGCACCACCGCCATGCCGCCGCCGCCGTTTCCGCGCGCGAACAGCACGATCGGAAACGGCCCGGAACCTTGCGGGTAGCGCAGGCCGATCGGAGCATAGACGCCGTCGACCATCTCCACGTACATGAGGTGCACCGGGCACTCGGAGCCCGGCACTGGCTCGGTGACGGCGACGTGCTCGGGATCGATCCGGAACGGCTCGGCGCTCAAGGGCCCTCCTCCCGCATTCACGCGGATGGCCGTGAAGCCGCAATGCTACCCGAAGCCCGGCGCTCAGGTGTCGCGCCGCGTGCCCTCGAAATTGCTTACCGAGTCTCGCGGACCGCTAGATAGTCCCTGTCCGCTCGCAGCTCCAGACCCTGGATGCACGCCGCGGCAGGATCACCACCGCCCAGACGAAACGATACCGCGAATCACTTTACAATGCATAGCGCACACCGCGAGGAAAGCAGCATGAGCAAGCAGCAGCCAACCTACGATGTCGTCTGGCCAATCGGCAAATCCCATTGGGACAAGCGCGACCTGAATCCGGGTCTCGGCGATCTGAACGGCAAGACGATCGGCGAAGTACATGCCCTTGCTCATCGCCGTCGTCGAAGCGGTCACCGATCCCGAGTTCCGCATTCAGGACGCCGGTTCCACCCCCGGCTGGGAGCCGCTCATCACGGTGAACGGCCCGATCGCGACGCAACTCGACTTCAACAGTGGCGCGAGCGTCATGCGCATCGGCCGGCGCGCGAACGGCACGCTCGGGCGCTGCCTGCGCCTGGTCCTGCGCAACATGGCCGGATTCCGCTTCGCGCCGGACGCGGGCGACAAGGGCTCCATCGCGCAAAACTTCCATGTGGCGCTGGCGGAGAACGAGACCGCGTGCGACGAGATCGGATGGGCGCCCTACTCAGTCGACCGCGGCTTCGCTGCCGGCGACAACGTGGTGACCGTGCAGAGCGTCGTCGTCGTGAGCCCGCCCATCTATACCGGCAGCGACGATCCGAAGGAGCACGCGCGGGTGCTCGCGGACGTGGTCGGCCAGACCTGCAGCTACTGGTCGCCGGTTGCGATGACGTATTCGCGCTACGACCCGCTCATCGTGATGGGGCCGAGCATCGCCAAGGTGTTCGCCGATCACCGCTGGTCGAAGGCCGACATCCGGCAATATCTGTACGACAACACGTGGATCACGGCCGAAGACGCCGAGCGTTATGCCTATTACATCGGCCTCACCGGCTTCAAGCTGCGCGACCATGTTGCGAAAGGGCTGCTGCCACGCGAGTACGCGGACAGCTACGGCCCGAAGCGGCGCGTGCGTATCTTCCCCGATCGAGACAGGATCGGCATCGTCATCGCCGGCGATCCGGGACGCAACCAGTCGAAGTGCTACGCCAGCAACCATACGCAGGGCCCGCCGGTGAGCCGCAGGATCGATCTGCCGCGCCAGTGGAACGAACTGCTGAGACAACGCTGAACCGTTTGTAGGAGAGCCGCCCATGACCCCGCAACCCTTTTACGCCAGCCCGGTGGATCCCGTTCGTGCCGACCTGCCCCTGCAACCTGTCCGGACACCGCAGGCGTGGCACGGTCCGGACTTGGCGCGATGCCCCGAAGAATGGATTCACATTCTCTCGCCAGCGGAAGTGGCGGAACTGCGCGCTGGCATTGCCGCCGTGGAAGCGCGCGGCATGGACGTGGTGGCTATCCGGGCTGAGGATTTTCCGCTGCCGACCCTGGGTGGCGTGCTACGCGGCATACGCCACGAACTGCTGTATGGCCGTGGTTTCGCTGTGC
>JBOIEI010000186.1:0-3976 GCA_050741055.1 Burkholderiales bacterium
GCTGCTCAACCTGCGCGGCCCCGACGGCCGCTATCTCATGATCAACCGGCGCTACCGCGAGCTGTTCGGGGTGACGCCCAAGCAGATCCTCGGCAAGAGCTCCGCCGATCTCTATCCAGGCGACTACGGCGCTCGCTCGCTGGAAGCCGTCATGCGCGTCGTGCGCACGCGCCGGCCCGTGGTCTACGAGGAAGAAACGCCGACGCTGGGCGGGCCGCGCCATTTCGTCACCACCCGCTTCCCCATCATCGGGCCCGATGGGGCGGCGGCCGCGGTCGGGACGGTGGCGCTCGAAGTCACGGCGTTGCGCGAAGCCGAGACCGAGCTGCGGCACTACCGCGACCTGCTCGAAGGCGTCACCGATACCATCCCGGTCGCGCTCGCCTATGTCGGCGCCGACGGCATCTACCGCTGGATGAATCGCCGCGGAGCCGAGCGCCATGGGCAGCCGCGCGAGGCGATCGTGGGCATGAGCATGCGCGAGCTGTGGGGCGAGCCGTACTGGTCGCAGGTGCTGGAACCGCACACGCGCCGTGCCCTGGCCGGCGAAACCGTGGCCTACGATCGCACGCTGGAAGCAGCAGATGGTTCGCGTGCGCAGTTCGAGATTCATCTCACACCGTCGTTCGGACCCGATTCGAGCGTGGAAGGCTTCTGCGTGCTCTCGATCGACGTCACCGAACGCCAGCGCGCCCGCGAGGCGCTGCAGGCGGCATACGACGAGCTGGAAGTGCGCGTCACCGAGCGCACCAGCCAGCTGGCTGCGGCGCATCGGCAGGCCGAAACACTTTCGTACTCGATTGCACACGACCTGCGCGCCCCGTTGCGGGCGATCAGCGGCTACGCCCGCATCCTCGTGCACGACCTGGCGGGCGAAATGCCCGGGCAGGCGGCCGATCTGCTCGACCGCATCGGCGTCAATGCCGAACGCATGGGCACGCTGATCGACGCCTTGCTGGGTTTCGGTCAGCTCTCGCGCCAGCCCTTGCAGCCGGCCCTGGTACGCCTGGACGACGTGGTGGAAGACGCGCTCGGCTGGATGCAGAACGAGATCGACGGCCGCCGGGTGGAAGTCCAGCGCCAGGAGCTTGGCGACGTGCGCGCCGATCCCGCGCTCATTCGAATCGCCGTGGCCAATCTGCTTTCGAATGCGATCAAGTTCAGCCGCGGGCGCGATCCCGCCCGCATCGAGATCGGCCGCATGCCCGACGCGCTGGAAGCGATCTACTACGTGCGCGACAACGGCGCCGGCTTCGACATGCGTTATGCCGACAAGCTGTTCGGCATGTTCCAGCGCCTGCACGGCCACAGCCGCTTCGAAGGCAGCGGCGTGGGGCTCGCGAGCGTGCAGCAGATCGTCACCCGTCACGGCGGGCGCATCTGGGCCGAATCGGTGGAAGACGCCGGCGCGACCTTCTATTTCACGCTGGGACCGCAGTCGGCGTAGGTCTGCGCGGTGCTTCGCCGCGCAGACCTACCGGCGTGCATCGCACTGGCGCGGCGGCTATTTCGAAACGCTGTCCGGCGCGGGGCTCGGGCCGGACCCGCTAGTCGCATCGCGCGTACGCAGCTCCAGCGAACGCGCCGAGGCGCTCGCGCGCTGCACGTCCGTGCCGTCCGTGGCGGCGATATCGCCCGACACCTCCCCGCCTTCCTTGACGCTGATCTTGCCGTAGCGGATCTTGCCGGCAGCGCGGCCGGTTTCGTGGACGACGAGTCGCTTGTGCGCGATCAGCTCCCCTTCGAAGCGGCCGCGGATTTCTGCGATGTCGACTTCCACCTTGCCGCGAAACACGCCCTGCTCGGCAATCTCGACCACGCGGCTGTCCATGCTGGCATCGACCTCACCCTCGACGATGATCGTGTCGCAATCGGTGATGTCGGCCCCCTTGAGCCGAATGCCCGGACCGACGATCAGACGCGCGCTGCTGGCCGGTGCGGCCTCGGTCGTTTCGGTTGCCGACGCGGGCGCCGGCGTCGTCACGGGCGCGGTCGTCGTGGGCGCGGGTGTCGTCACGGGCGCGGGCGTGGCGGCTTGCAGGCCGGACGTGGGTGCCGGCGGGTCGAGCAGCACCGGCTTGACCGGCATGCTGTCCGTGCGGGCGGTCCCCGCCGGGCTCGGCGCGTGCACGCCCGGGTTGGCTGGCGTGCGCGAACCGGGTTGATTCGGCGTCGGCGGACGCAGGTTGTCGCGTTTGCGGAAAGTGTCGAGCATCAAAAGCCTCCTGGTAATTTTTTGGCAGCGTTGTCGTTTTGGGCGAACCGCACTGCTCGTCGCAGAGACCGCGAGTGTGAGGGCCCGCGATGGCGGAGGCTCAAAGCGATATCTATACCAACGCGACAGTGCGCACCGGCGCGGCGTCGCGGACAGGTCGCAGCACGATTTGTCGCTGCGAGGAGACGCCGTGCGCCGGCGAAAATCGTAGCCGGGCGCACACGTACTGAAATTGATGCGTCGATGCAGCGACTTGGTCGCCCTCGAGGGTGTTGTCGTGCATGTCGGGCCCGCCCGACGCTGGCGCGGCCAGTTTAAGATCTCGCCGCAGAGGAAGTCATGGGCTCTGTTCATCAACTCGTCTCCCCGCGCTCGGTCGCACGCCATACCGAGTCGATCATCGCCGTCGTTTGCGCGTACGCATGTCGCCCCGGCGAGGGCGGGGAAACAGACCGGTGCTGGCACTGGGCGTTGGAACTGGCGCACACCGGCTTCCAGGTTTGGGTGGTGACCTCCTCCGAGCATCGATCGACTCTCGAGCACGCCCTCGCAAGCGTGCCAGGCGAAAACGTCCACGTCCTGTTCTGGGATGCGCCGGCAAGTTGGCGCTTCCTGCGCCATTGGCGTGTCGGCACACGCCTGCACGCCCGGATGTGGTATCGGTTCGTCGGGCGCGCGATCGATGACTGGCAGCGCGCACTCGGGATGCGCATGTTACGCCGCGTCGTGGACGCGAGACGCGCGAGCGTCACTTACCTCGTGTTGCCTTCAGTGCAACGCGGCGATCGTCCCGGCTTTCTTTGGCGGGCGCAGTCGGACTGAAGCGAAGCCATACACGCACCGGATCGGGATGTCGGAGCAGACTCAAAGCGCGGCAAAAACAAAGGCTTGTTCCGCGACGAAGGCAAGCACGCACGTGCTAACATCCGCTGTTTGGCTGAAGCTCCCTTTTTTGTCCTAGATGAGCCCTTCCCGCGTCGACCTGCTGCCCGAATTGTTCGAGCGCCGCATCCTGCTGCTCGATGGCGCCATGGGCACGATGATCCAGTCCTACTCGTTGTCGGAGGCGGACTATCGCGGCGAGCGGTTCGCGCAATACGGCCACGAGGTCAAGGGCAACAACGATCTGCTCACCCTGACCCAGCCGCGCATCATTCGCGAGATCCATGCCGCCTATCTCGATGCGGGCGCGGACATCATCGAGACCAACACGTTCAATTCGAACGCGCCCTCGATGGCCGACTACAAGATGGAAGACCTGGTCGAGGATCTGAATCGCAGCGCGGCGCGCATCGCACGCGAGGTCGCGGATGAATTCGAGCGGCGCGATTCGAAGCGCCCGCGCTACGTGGCCGGCGTGCTGGGCCCCACCAACCGCACCGCCACCATCTCGCCGGATGTGAACGATCCGGCCTTTCGCAACATCACCTTCGACCAGCTCGCGGAGACCTACGGCGTCGCCGCGCAGGCGCTGCTCGAAGGCGGCGCCGATCTGCTGCTGATCGAAACCATTTTCGATACGTTGAACGCAAAGGCCGCGGTGTTTGCCGTCGAGACGCTGTTCGAGCGCCTCGGCTACCGCGTGCCGGTGATCGTCTCGGGCACGATCACCGACCAGTCGGGGCGCACACTCACCGGGCAAACACCGGAGGCGTTCTGGAACTCGGTGCGGCACGCACGGCCGTTGTCGATCGGGCTCAATTGCGCCCTGGGCGCGAAGCTGATGCGCCCGTACATCGAGGAGCTGGCGCAGATCTCGGG
>JBOIEI010000187.1:0-3367 GCA_050741055.1 Burkholderiales bacterium
GCGCTGGCCGGCGGTTCGATCGTGACCGCGCCGGCGGCGGCGAAGATCGCAAGCCCCGGGGTTGCGTCGGCCGTCGTGCGCGCCGACGACGAGAACGATGTGATCGCAGCCTGGATGCGCCTGGGCGCGGAGGCCGACCTGCGCGAGCGTACCGTGCGCGCGGCGCGGCTTGCCTACGCCGCCGAAAACCGGCTGGCGGTCGCGAATGCCGCCGAGCTGATCGAGCGGGTATGCCGCTGGCGGTGAACCTGACCGCGATGCCGATGCCGGCGTATGCGGGCCGAGCAGCGCGCTGGTGCTCGCGCACCCGCAATGCGCTTGCGGGCGGCGCCTGAATGCAGCGGCCAATGCAGCGGCTTGGGCGCCTGTGGTATCGCCCGCCGCGGCTGGCCTATGGCCTGCTGCCACTCGCCTTGCTGTACCGGAGCGTCGACAGCGTACGCCGGCGGCTCTATCGCAGGGGCGTATTCGAACGCACCCGGTTGCCGGTCCCAGTCGTGATCGTCGGCAATATCACCGTGGGCGGCAGCGGCAAGACGCCGCTCGTGCAGTGGCTCGCCCGGCGCCTGGGCGAAGCCGGCCGCAGGACCGCGATCGTCAGCCGCTCGTACGCGGCGAGCGCCCGCGTGCCTGCTCGTGTGCACGCCGACGACGACCCTGCGATCCGCGGCGACGAAGCGGTACTGCTTGCCGCCACACTCGCCTGTCCGGTATGGAGCGGACCCGATCGGCGCGAGACCGCACGCGCCTTGCTCCGGGCGCATCCGGAGATCGATACGCTGTTGTGTGACGACGGTCTGCAGCACTATGCGCTCGAGCGCGATGTGGAGATCGCCGTGGTGGATGCCGCGCGCGGTTTCGGCAACGCCCTGCCGCTGCCGGCCGGACCGTTGCGCGAGCCGCTGTCGCGCCTTGGTCGCGTCGACGCCATCGTCATGAACGGCGAGCAGCCGGTTGCAGGGCTGCCGGCCGCTGTGCCGCGCTTCGTCATGGCGCTGCACGGTACGCAATTTCGCAACCTGGTCGATCCCAACCGTGTCCAGACGGCGCAGGCGTTCAAGCACCTGCGGCTCGCCGCGGTCGCCGGCATCGGCAACCCCGCCCGTTTCTTTGCGCACTTGCGCAATCTGGATCTCGCGTTCGATGCCCGCAGCTTTCCCGATCATCATCGCTACCACGCGCGAGACCTGCGCTTTGCCGCAGCCGATGCAATCCTGATGACGGAAAAGGATGCGATAAAATGCGCTGCGTTGCGCGATCCGCGCATGTGGGCGTTGCCGGTCGCGGCAGTGACGAGCGACGCGCTGGTGCAACTGATCTGCGAGCGCATCGGGCGTGCCGCGGGTGTTGCACCGGCCGCCGGACACGCCGAACTCTGATCCGCCAAGGGCGCTACCATGGATGCCAAGCTGCTCGAAATTCTCGTCTGCCCGTTGTGCAAGGGGCCGCTCGTCTACCTGCGCGAGCGCCAGGAGCTCATTTGCAAGGCCGATCGGCTTGCCTATCCGATCAAGGACGGGATTCCGGTCATGCTGGAAGACGAAGCCCGCAAGCTCGCGGCCGACGAAGAGCCCTAGCCCCGGATATTTCACTGGGCCGGCCCGAGTCGAAGCCAACTGACTAACATAGAAGACGCTCGTGACCGATTTCGCCGTCGTCATTCCGGCGCGCTTCGCCTCCACGCGCTTGCCCGGCAAACCGCTGCTCGATCTCGACGGCGTGCCGATGGTGGTTCATGTGGCGCGCCGTGCCCGCGCCTCGGGGGCGCACAGTGTGGTCGTGGCCACCGACCATGCCGGCATCGCCGAAGCGGTTGGCCGCCACGGCTTCGAAGCCGTCATGACGGCGGCCGATCATCCCAGCGGCACCGACCGGATCGCCGAAGTCGCCCGCGCCCGTGGATGGAGCGATTCGCAGATCGTGGTCAACGTGCAAGGCGACGAGCCGCTGATCGAGCCCACGCTGATCGAGAGCGTGGCCGCGACGCTCGCGGCCGCCCCCGAGGCGGCCATGGCAACCGCCTGCTGTCCGCTCACGGCACTTGCGGACTTCACCAACGCGAATGTCGTCAAGGTGGTGCTCGATAGGCAGCGCCATGCGCTCTACTTCAGCCGCGCGCCGATTCCCTATCCGCGCGATGCCTTCGGCCGCGGCGCGCAGGCACTGCCGCAGGACCTGAATGCCTATCGCCATATCGGGCTGTACGCCTATCGCTGCGCGTTCCTGCACGCCTACGGCGCGCTCGAGCCGGCGCCGATCGAACGGCTCGAAGCGCTCGAGCAGCTGCGCGCGCTGTGGCATGGCTTCCGCATTGCCGTGCGCGTCAGCGCCGTGGCGCCGGTGGCCGGCGTCGACACCGAGGACGACCTCGCGCGTGTGCGTGCATACCTGGCCACGAATCGCTAGGGGACATATCCGCTGGAGAAGGCGCGAGCTATCATGCGCTTGCAAGACAGACGGCGATGCCATCGAACGGCTGCGACGGCACAATCGGTAGAAATCGGAAATCGACGATGAGACTCATCCTGCTTGGACTGCCCGGGGCCGGCAAGGGAACCCAGGCGCAATTCCTGACCGAGCGCTACGGGATCCCGCAAATCTCCACCGGCGACATGCTGCGCAACGAGATTCGAATCGGGACCAAGCTCGGACGCCAGGCCAAGGCTTACATGGACCGCGGCGAGCTGGTGCCCGACGAGCTGGTGATCGCGCTGGTCAAGGAGCGGGTGACGCAGCCGGACTGCCGCAACGGCTATCTCTTCGACGGCTTTCCGCGCACCATCGAGCAGGCCGATTCGATGCGCCGGGAAGGGGTGAAGATCGATTTCGTGATCGAGATCGAAGTGGCCGACGAGGAGATTCTGCGCCGCATGAGCGGACGGCGCGTGCATCCCGGGTCGGGGCGCAGCTATCACGTCGAATTCAATCCGCCGCAGGTCGAAGGCAAGGACGACGTGACCGGAGAGGCGCTGGTGCAACGCCCGGACGATCGCGAAGAAACCGTGCGCCGCCGGATTGCCACGTACCACGCGGTGACCAAGCCGCTCGTCAACTACTACCTCACCTGGGCCAAGTCCGGCGCTGCGGACGCCCCGCGCTACTGCAACTTCTACGGCCGCGGATCGATCGAGCACATCCGCGACAAGATCTTCGCCGCACTCGATTCGCATACCTGCCGCGGTGCCCAGAGTACTGCTGGTGGCCGTGGCGCAGACGACGGATCGCGCTCGTGACGATCCTAGTGTCCTGAGTCCGAAATTCGCCGCGCAAAAGATGCCGAGAATCGACGCCATACATTGTCGCGAATCCTCGCCAGGTGTCCAACCTGGCTGTGGTCTCGCGTTCCGCGTCTGGCGCCGATTTCGAC
>JBOIEI010000188.1:0-3234 GCA_050741055.1 Burkholderiales bacterium
CCATGCAGCAGGCCGTGCGCGAGCAGCATCTTCAGTACCTGCGGAACGCCGCCGGCGCGATGGAAGTCGGTGGCGACATAGCGCCCGGAGGGTTTGAGATCGCACAGCACCGGGACCTTGACGCGGATGCGCTCGAAGTCGTCCATGCTCCATTCCACGCCTGCGGCATGCGCGATGGCGAGGTAGTGCAGCACCGCGTTGGTCGAGCCGCCGGTCGCCATGATGAGCGAGATCGTGTTCTCGATCGACTTGCGGGTGATGATGTCGCGCGGGCGCAGCTGCTTGCGGATCGCGTTCACGAGAACCTTGGCCGAATCGGCGGAGGAGTCCGCCTTCTCGGCATCGGGCGAGGCCATCTGCGACGAGCCGAGAAGACTCATGCCGAGCGCCTCGAACGACGACGACATCGTGTTGGCCGTAAACATGCCGCCGCACGCGCCCACCGTCGGGCAGGCGTTGCGCTCGATGCCGTCTGCATCTTCCTTCTCCATCGTGCCCGCGGCGACCGCGCCGACCGCCTCGAACGCCGACACGACGGTGAGATCCTGCCCCTTCCACTTGCCCGGCTTGATGGTGCCGCCGTAGACGTAGATGCCCGGCACGTTCATGCGCGCCAGCGCGATCATCCCGCCCGGCATGTTCTTGTCGCAGCCCCCGCACACCAGCACGCCATCCATCATCTGGCCGTTGACCGAGGTCTCGATCGCATCTGCAATCACCTCGCGCGACACCAGCGAATACTTCATGCCCTCGGTGCCCATGCCGATGCCGTCGGTGACCGTCGGCACGCCGAACACCTGCGGTTTCGCGCCGGCCGCTTCCAGCGCCGCCATGGCGCGATCGACCAGCGGCTGGATGCCCGCGTTGCACGGGTTCATGGTGGAGTGGCCATTGGCGACGCCGACGATGGGCTTGTCGAAGTCCCCGTCCTTGAAGCCGACGGCACGCAGCATGGCGCGGTTGGGCAGGCGCGCATTGCCTGCGGTGATGAGATGGCTGCGCCAGTTCTCTGCCATGGCCGTTCCTTCGGGTTGGCTTAAACTCGACATTCTAGCGAACGCTCGGCGCACCCGAAATGCTCGTCCACCCGCAGTTCGACCCCATCGCTTTCTCGCTCGGCCCGCTGGCCGTGCGCTGGTATGGGCTGATGTACCTCGTCGCCTTCCTGGCCGTGATCGTGCTCGGACGCGTGCGTGCCAAGCGCGATCCGTGGCGCGGCTGGGTGCCGCAAGATTTGGACGACGCGCTCTTCTACGGGGTGCTCGGTGTCATCATCGGCGGTCGGCTGGGCTATGTGCTCTTCTACAAGCTCGACTACTACGCGGCCCACCCGCTGGAGATCTTCTACATCTGGCAGGGCGGCATGTCGTTCCACGGCGGCTTCCTCGGCGTGCTGGTCGCGATGCTCCTGTTCGCGCGCAAGAAGAAGACGCGCTGGCTCGGCATCATGGATTTCATCGCGCCCCTGGTGCCGCCGGGTATCGCCGCGGGCCGACTCGGCAACTTCATCAACGCCGAGCTGTGGGGGCGGCCGACCGACGCAGCGTGGGCGATGATTTTCCCCAACGTCGACAACGTGCCGCGCCATCCCTCGCAGCTCTACGAGCTCGCGCTGGAAGGCGTTGCGCTCTTCATCCTGCTGTGGTGGTTCTCCAGGCGCCCGCGCTCGCTCGGGGCTGTCTCGGCGCTCTTCCTCATCGGCTATGGCTTCGCGCGCTTCGTCGTCGAGTTCACGCGCGAACCCGACACCTTCCTGGGCTTTCTCGCCTTCGGCTGGACGATGGGACAGTGGCTCAGCCTGCCGATGATCCTCGCCGGCTTCGCGCTGCTGTGGTGGAGCTATCGGCAGGGGGAGGCGCAGCCGGTGGCCGAGGATTCGCCATTCCCGCGCAAGCGGGAATCCAGGCATTCCTGAGTTCGGTTATCCCCACTTGATCAGCACCACGCCGGCCAGCAGCAACACCACGCCGACGAGCCGCAAGCCGGACACGGGCCGCTGCGGCAGCCGGAACCATCCATGCTTGTCGACGAAGACCGACGCGATCTGCTGGCCCGCGACGGTGAGCCCGGCGGCGGCGCCCGCACCGATCACCGGAATGGCGGTGAACATGGTCACCACGTAGGTCGCGCCGACGAATCCGCCGAGCCAGCCCCACCACGGCATGCCGGCCACGCCCTCGATGCGCGGCCGCGGCGTCTTCAGCCAGTCGGCCGTGGTCCACAGCACCAGCGCCATCGCAGCCGTCGCCACGACGAACGAGACCGTCCCGACCGCAAGAGCGGCGCCGTGCAGGTCTTCGTGCAGCAGCGCATTGACGGCGCCCTGGATCGGCAGCACCGCACCGGCGATGAGCGCAAACGCGATCCAGCCGAGCTTGGACCAGCCGAGCTCGGACGCGGCGCCCTTCTGCCCGAATACGATCAGCGCTGCGCCGGCGAGCACGATCGCGGTGCCGCCGATGCCGGCGGCATCGGCTCCCCGGGCGGCGACACCGAGAAGGCCGAACGCATCGAGCAGCGTGGAGGCGAGCATCTGGCCGGCGATGAAAAGCCCGACCGAGACCACCGCCCCGATGCGGGGAAACAGGAAGATGGTGGCTACGACATAGATCGCCGAAGCCACACCGCCCAGCACGTGCCACCAGTGCGCGTCGGGCAGCGCGGCGAATGCGGCGACGGAGCCAGTGACGACGGCAATGGCGAGCAACGCGATAGCCGCGACCGAAAGCTGCAGGGTCGTTGCCGTGAAGGCAGAGCCGGTCGCTCGTGCGAGCTGCGCGTTCGCGCCGGCTTGTACGGTCAAGAGCCCGCCTGCGGCGAGCGCGAGCGGAATGAACAGGGTTTCCATGTGTCGACTCCTTTTGCCATTGGCCTCGGCCAAAGCGACCCCCCGGCGCTTCGCGCCCTCCTCGCTTCCTGACAGGCGCGGAGCTTGAAAGCATTCCCTCCTCGTCGAGGGGCGCGGGACGTGACGACGTCGCGGACGGGGTGGTTCGCGGCCGGGGGGTTCACCCGATGCAACCTCACGGCCGCCATCTTGCGGTTTTCGAATCTGCAAGCCAATATGAGGTTCCTGCAACCCCAGCTTGCAAGGTTGCAATATGGCACTCGGCCGCACGAATCTGCGCCTGGTTCTCGCCATCGGCAAAGCGGGGACGCTGCTCGGCGGCGCCCGCAGCCTCGGCATCGATCACTCGACGGCCTTCCGCCGCCTCAATGCGCTGGAGCGAAAGC
>JBOIEI010000189.1:0-3179 GCA_050741055.1 Burkholderiales bacterium
ATCAACATGCACTCGCCACGGGCGAAGTACGATCTGGTCCGCGACTTCGCGGCCATATCGGTGGTCGGCAAGCTGCCCTTCGTGCTCGTCGTGCACGCCTCGATGCCCGTGAACACGATCAAGGAGCTGGTCGCACTGGCGAAGCGCCGGCCGAAGGAGCTCAACTTCGCATCGAGCGGCGTCGGCGGTACCGGACACCTGCTCGGAGAGCTCCTGCGCACCAGCACCGGTATAGCGATCACTCACGTTGCCTACAAGGGCAGCGCGGCCGCCTCGCGTGAGCTGATGTCGGGGCAGGTCCACATGCTCTTCACCAACATGTCGTCGATGGCGCCGCACGTGAAATCGGGACGCCTCACGGCGCTCGGTGTCTCCGGCTCGCAGCGCAACTCGGTACTGCCGGATGTGCCGACCATGGCCGAGGCGGGCTATCCGCAGCTCGACATCGGCACCTGGTTCGCATTGGTAGCGCCCGCAGCAACCCCGCGCGCGATCGTCGCCCAGCTCAATCAGTGCATGGTCAAGGTACTGGGAATGTCCGATATACGCGCGCAGCTTGCGCGTCAAGGCGTGCAGCCGAGTCCGGGCACGACCGAGGAGGCCGCCGACTTCCTGAAGAAAGATGTCGCGCGCTGGGGCAAGATCCTCCAGGACGCCGGCATCACGCTGAACTGACACCGTGTCCGCACCATGATGGGTGCGAACAAGCGAGCTCGATACGGCTCGCAAAGCAACGGCCAATCGTATCGATCTCGGCGAGCCGGGCGGCAAGCCGGTTTGCACGACCTGACCCCGTCGGCCGTGCAACAAGCAAGACCTGACCCCATCGGCGCTCGTCGGCCGTGCAACAAGCAAGAGCTGACCCCATCGGCCTGAAAGCGGCCGCTGGAAGCCGCACTGTCGCCGACGTCCGTTCAAGGGTGACTCTCTGCCGTCCGCTCGACGCTCACCGGCTGACCGGATTGGCCGAATACAGACATCCCGCGCGGCTATACCGAATTTCGAAGGTGGGTCGTAAGCCGACAGACGTAGCTCCGGCTTCGAGACAGACGGCGATCTCCCTCCCTCTTTGGTCCGATGCCGAGTGGGTGTACGCTTGCGGGACTCTCCGTCCGCAACCTAGCCGGCGAGCCGCCGTTCACACATCAAACTGTGAGCCGGCACTCCTCATAGTGCACGGCTCATCGCTATTCGGTTCGCCACGCCCTTCCAATCGGGATTTCACACGCAACCTCGAGCCGCTGTTTCCAGCCGTGACACGCGCCCCTTGCGCATGATCGTTCTGAACAGGAGGATCGACGATGTGGAACGTGCCCTTCGCAGTCGCGACCGTGTCGGCTGCAATCTTCAGCATCAATGCGCCAGCCGCGGTCCCGGACTACCCTAATCGCCCATTGCGCTACGTCGTGGCCACCGGTCCGGGCGGCGCATCCGACTTGCTCGCCCGCGTGATCGGCGCCGCCCTGTCGGAGAAGTTAGGTGTGCAGGTGGTCATCGACAACCGCCCTGGCGCGGGGAATACGGTCGGCGCGGAGACAGCGGCCAAGGCGTCGCCGGACGGCCATACGCTGCTCAGCTGCAACATCGCTTCGCTCGCCGTCGGCCCGGCGCTCTACCGCAATCTCAGCTACGATCCCGAGCGCGATTTCGCGCCGCTTGGCATGATCGCGAGCAATCCGAACGTGCTCACCGTCAATCCGTCGGTGCCCGCCAGGACGCTTTCCGAGTTCATCGCGCTGGCGAAATCCCGTCCCGGGAAACTCAACTACGCGTCGACCGGAGTGGGCACCTCGCCCCAGCTTTCGATGGAGCTCTTCCGCATGCAGGCCGGCTTTACCATCGGGCACGTGCCCTACAAGGGCGTGGGTGCGGCGTTGGTCGACCTCATGGGAGGCCGCGTCGAAGCGATGTTCTCCACCGTGCCCGCCGCGCTGGGATCGGTGCGGGGAGGCAAGCTGCGTGCTCTCGGCGTAACTTCGGCGCAGCGCGATACCGATGTGCCTGACGTGCCGACCTTCGCCGAATCCGGGTTGCCGGACTTCGAGGTGGTCTCCTGGCAAGGACTGTGTACCAACAGCGGAGCCCCGCAGGCCGCGCTCGAGCGGCTGCGCGGCACGTTGGCCGCCAGATTGGCCCAACCCGATACGCGCAAGCGCATCGCCGATCATGGCTTTCGGCCGCATGTGCTGCCGGCTGATAAATTTGCACTCTATGCGCATGCCGAGCGCGTCCGGTGGGCCAAGCTCGTGAAGGCCATCGGCGTCGTGCCGAAGTAGCAATATCCGCCGCGGACCGCGCAGAACCGGGCACGTGCTGGCGCCGCGGTACACGGGAGTACCGCGGCACCCATCCGTCAATACCGCATAGCTCACTGTACGGCTGCGGTCCTCGCCGGCGCGTCGGCCGCAATGGCGGACTGGCCGAGAAACTTCACCGCGGCCAGTTCGCCGATCTGCCTGCCCATGGCGGCGCCGACTTCGGTGGACGTGCGGTAGTGAATGCCCTCGTAGACGCGTGCGTCGGCCACCTCCTTGGCGAACGCGCCGACGCTCGTCCAGCGCCGCGTCACGCCTTTCGCAGTCGGGCTTGTCGTTGCCAACTCCGGCGCGGGACCGTCGCCGATCTCGGCTTGGAGAACCGTGGCCACGGCCGACGCGAGAATTGAGTGCGCGCTCGGATACTCGGGATGCAGCGGGTCGCCGATGAATGGAATCCAGGCAGCATCGCGATCGGTAGCGTCATTGTCGTCGAGGTCGCCGTTGCGAATCGCGGTGACCGGGCGCCAGAAGTGGTAATGGTACTTGGCGTCGAAAACTCCGATCATCGCGTCGTCCATGGCCTGCGCGACGGCGGCAAAGAGCCGTGCGTTCTGCGTGATGTCGCGGCCGGGCATCGTCGCCACCGAACGCACCACGCCGTGATAGATCGCCGGCAGCGAGTACTCCCAGAAGCGTGCGATCTCGGTTTGCTCTGTGCTTCGCATCGTGCTGACCTTGGCTCCATACGCCTTGACTTCGTTGTAATCGCGCGTCCAGGCTTGGCTCGCAAAAGCCGGCGGCGGGCCTGGACGGAACTGCGCGCCGCTCGTCATGAGCCACGGCTTGCGCTGCGCCCAGTTCGGAGCCGCAGGCGTTACCGTCGGAACATAAGCGCCGGGTTGGGCGTGCGGCCGGTAGGGT
>JBOIEI010000190.1:0-4564 GCA_050741055.1 Burkholderiales bacterium
GCGTTGCACTGGGGCACGCGCGAAGTCGGCTTCATCGACTTCCGCTTTGGCCCGGAGGAGTTCGAGCACCGTATCGTCGGCGCCGATTTCCTTTTCCGGCACGAGAACTACATTCGCAAGCTGAACGCTGGGGAGTAGCTCGCGCGGAGGGGTAGCGCGAAGCGCCGGGGGGAGTTCGTCCGTAACGAGCAGCGGTGACCTCAGCCGGGAGTGTTCTTGGCGGCCTCGACCAGGTGTTTTTCGACTTGCTGCGCCGGGATGCCGCCGGCGACCACCGTGCCATCGCCGAAAACCAGGGTGGGCGTAACCGAAATCTTGAGCTTGGTGCCGAGCGCTTCGATCTTCTTGACCGGGTCGGCGCAGGGCTTTGCTCTCGGCTCCACGCGATTGAGCAGCAGGTCATCCCAGGCCTTCGCGCGATCGGGCGAGCACCAGATCGCGCGCGAGCGCTCGGTCGCGCCCTTGTGCAGGCGTTCGATCGGAAACATGAAGATATAGATCGTCACGTTGGTGATCTTCGCCAGCTCCCGCTCCTGCGTGATGCAATGCGGGCACATCGGGTCGGAGAAAATCGCCAGCCGCCGGCTGCCGTCGCCCTTGACCTTCTTGATCGCCAGCTCGAGCGGAAGGTCCTTCCATTCGATCGCCGTCAGCTTGCGCAGCCGCTGCTGCGTGAGGTTCTGGCTCGTCTTGATGTCGATGAGATTGCCGACCAGGGCGAAGCTCACCTGCTCGTCGGTATAGAAAAGCTTGTTGTCCATCAGCACTTCATAGAGGCCCGGATAGGGCGTGGCGAAAACCTTCTCGACCAGCGACTGCGGGAAGCGTTCGCGCACGCGCTTCATGACGTCTTCTTCGGTCGCGCTTATTGCCGGCCACGACAAGCCCAGGCAAAGAAGGCCGACGAGGGCCGTTCGGATACTCGCGATTCGGTTGGTCTTCAAAGGCACGCTCCTGCAGGTACAACGCGGAAGTCGGCGCCAGCCGCGTTTTCGGTTCGGACGATAACCGATTGGCGCGGCACTGTCATGGCGCCTCGGCCCCGCACGGCCACCGCCCGTCGGGACCAACCCCGGCGCGCACGCGCTTGACCGCTGCGCGCCCCGGCTTGTACCCTGCCCGGGCTCTCAACCACGGAGAACACCATGAGCCAGAACATCGTGCGGCACGAACCCGGCGCGATTCTTTCGCGCGCGGTCGAATACAACGGCATGGTATTCGTCGCCGGTCTCACCGCGGACGATTACTCGCTCGATATAAAAGGGCAGACCGAGCAGGTCCTGCGCAAGATCGACAAGTATCTCGCCGCGGCCGGCACGAACAAGTCGCGCCTGCTATCGACGCTGATCTACATCAGCGACATCAACAACAAGGACAAGATGAACGAGGCCTGGCAAGCTTGGATCGGCAAGGACGTGCCGGCGCGCGCGTGCGTTCAGGCCGTGCTCGGCACCTCGAAGACGCTGGTGGAGATCATGGTGACCGCGGCCAAGTGACGCGGCCGCGCGCTTCAGTAGATCATAATCGAGCCAGGGGCGACGATCTCGATGACCTGCAGCCAGTGCATGTCGACGTCGATGATCACCTCCTCCAGCTCGTCGGGCGAGCAGCCCGATTGGGTCCACACGTCGGGCGCGACGTCGAGGTATGGCGGGTTGTCGGAACGCTCCTGCTCCATCATGTCCGAGACCCGGCTCCCGATATGGACCAGCGCGGCTTCCCTGGCGAAGTCGGTCGCCTCGTCGTAGCGATGATGGAAGCGAACCGGCATGGTGAGCGAGGCCGGCAGGTTCCAGCGCTCGAGCAGCAAGGCGCCGACTTCGGCGTGCGTAAATCCGAGCAGCTCGTGCTCGATTTCGTCCTGCGCACGACCCGTCTTCACCGCCTCCAGAACGCGGGTGGAAACCTCGGGAAGCTGATGGTAGAGAACGAGCTGGCCCACGTCGTGCATGAGCGCGGACAGGAATACGCGCTCGCGATGCCGGCGCAGGCTCCCCGCTTCGGCGAAGCCGCGCGCGGCAAGTGCCGCGCGCACGCTATGCTGCCAGAACGACTCCATGTCGATCAGCTTGGAGGAGATGTTGCGGAAGGCCAGCGCCGCCGAGGTCGCCAGCACCAGCGAATGCAGCTCGCTCGTGCCGATCATCGTGAGCGCTTTGGTGATCGTGTCCACCCGCCCGCGCAGCCCGAAATAGGCGCTGTTGACGGCACGCAGCACGCGAGCCGCGAGTGCTGGATCAAGGCTCACGATATCCGCGATGTCGTTGGCGGATGTATCCGGGTCGGTCAGCACGGCGTTCAACCGGATCGCCGCATCGGGCAGCGACAGCAGATCTTCGACGCGGGCAACCACCTCTTCGGCGGACATGACCGCCGGAACGGCCAGAGCGTGAACGGGCAGCGCAAGCGAAGCATGCATGACTATCGGTCCTCACAGGCAGGGTATCGACACGGCACAAACGGAATTACGACACGATGCGGCAATGCCTTGAATGCGCATCGTCGAGGCCGCAGCCGCCGCCGGCAGTGCGGCTGCGCGGAAAATGCGGCTTATCAGGCGATGTCCGAGCTCTTGGAACAATGCCGGTGTTGCAACCCCTGCACGGCATTTCCAGCCATGCCGAACCCTTCCCTCGCAGCTCGCGCAGCGGCAAAGCCATGACCAAGCCGCCAGGCGCCACGCAGCCGGATGCGGGCTCCGAGGCAGCCGCCCCGCGGCTACGCCAGGCAACGGCGCAGGACCTGCCGGCGATCGTGCGCCTGCTCGCCGACGATCCGCTGGGCGCGAAACGCGAGTGTTACCGGGAGCCGCTGCCGGCAAGCTACCAGGCCGCTTTCGCTGCGATCGAGCGCGATCCGAACCAGGAGCTGTGCGTCGCCTGCCTGGGTGAGTCGGTCGTCGGCGTGCTGCAACTGACCTTCATTCCTTATCTGACCTACCAAGGCGGATGGCGGGCGCTGATCGAGGGGGTGCGAATCGCGCCGGGCCTGCGCTCGCGCGGTCTCGGGCGCATCCTGTTCGAATGGGCGATCGAGCGCGCCCGCGACCGCGGCTGTCACATGGTCCAGCTCACGAGCGACAAAGCGCGGCCCGACGCCATCCGCTTCTACCAGGGACTTGGCTTCGTCGCCTCGCACGAGGGGATGAAGCTCCTTCTCCCCTCGCGGATGCCGTCCGACCGCGGTCCGGACACGCGTTAGCGCGATACCACTTACGGATAATGCCGTAGCGGTCGCAACCAAAGGCATTACATCCGCATCTGCGCGCGCGGATACGCATCCGGCATCGACCCGGGCGCTGCGTAGTCGTTGTCAGTCTGGCAGCCGTCCGCGTTCGATGCTATCGTCAGCTGCAGCGCAGCCGCACGCGAGCCCCCCATGCCAGCGCAAAGCCTTCACTCCGAGACGGCCGCACGCAACGCCGCACTGGCGCGGCTGCGCGACGAGCACCGTTCGGCGGCTCGGGTCATCGAAGCGCTGGAGACGATCACCGCGCAGACGGCCGAGCAGCGCGCCGAGCCCGATTTTGCCTTGCTTGCCTCGATGCTTTACTACATCGATGCGTTTCCGGAGCGCGTGCATCATCCCAAGGAAGAACGTTTCCTGTTCTGCGCGCTGCGCGCGCGCAGCCCGCAGTCGATCCCGGTCCTGGAACAACTGGAGCGCGAGCACCGGCGCTTGCCGGATCTGTTGAGCGAGCTCGAGCGCGCCCTCGTGCACTGGCAAGGCGGAGCGGCCGATGGCATGAACGCGTTCGTGCTCGCGCTTGCGCGCTTCTGCGAATTCACTTGGTCGCACATGCGCACCGAGGAAACGTGCGTGCTGCCCGAAGCCGAACGCATGCTCACCGATGACGACTGGCTTTGCATGGCCGAAGCCTTCGCCGCCAACGAGGACCCGCTGTTCGGCCAGCAACGCCAGCGCGAATTCGACCGTCTCTATCAACGGATCGTGCACCTGGCTCCGCGCAAGCGCGAGGCGGCGCTGCTCGACATGACCCACCCAGGGCGCTGAATGGACGTCGGCGGGCCCGTTCGCGCGGCTCTTGGGATGAAATATCATGGCAGGCTAGGGCCTGTTGACAATTAAGCCAACCAGATGAAACTGGCGACGATGGCGATGAACGCTGAGAAGCGGCTGGCGAGCTTGTCGTATCGAGTCGCGATGCGGCGGAACTGCTTTATGCGACAGAAGAAGCGCTCGATGAGATTGCGATGTTTGTACTGATGCCGATCGTAAGCTCGCTGATCTCGGCGATGCGCCATCGGCGGGATCACGGCTTTGGCGCCGGCTTGTTCGATCGCGCTGATCAGTGCATTGGCATCGAAGGCCTTGTCCGCAACGACTGCCTCGGTCTTGATACCCTCGATGAGTTGATGCGCCCGGGTCAGATCGTGGGCTTGACCCGCGCTGAGCGTCCATCGCGCCAGATTCCCCAGCCCCTCGACGAGGCTGTGAATCTTGGTGCTCAGTCCCCCGCGCGAGCGCCCGATCGCTTGGTCGCCGTTTTTTTTGGGGCACCGGCGGCATGCTGGTGGGCTCTGACGATGGTCGAGTCGAGGAA
>JBOIEI010000191.1:0-3747 GCA_050741055.1 Burkholderiales bacterium
ATTACAAACCGTCCGCACGCAATCGCAGCAAGCGTTCCTCGGGATCAGGCAGTTCGCTGCTGGTCGGAATCCTGATCGGGTTGCTGCTCGGTCTGGGCATCGCGCTGGCGGTGGCGATCTACCTGAACAAAGTGCCCAGCCCGTTTCTCTCGCAGGGCAAGAGCGCCGAGAGCGTTGCGCCGAAGCCGGAAATATTGAAACCGGTCCCCCTGCCGAGCGGGCGCAGCGAGGAAAAACCGCGCTTCGACTTCTATAGCATCCTGCCGGGAAACGAGGATGCCGCGACCAAGCCGGCGCAAGAGCCGCCGCGCAGCGCTCCGGCGCAAGTCAAGGAGACGTTCTACCTGCAAGCCGGGGCCTTCCAAAGCCCGGCGGAGGCGGACAACATGAAAGCCCGCCTGGCGATGCTCGGGATCGAAGCCGCCGTGCAGAGCAACGCCACCACCGATCGCGGCACCCTGCACCGGGTACGGATCGGGCCGTTCGAGCGCGTGGAGGAAGTCAATCGGACCCGCGGCACGCTGAAACAAAACGGCATCGAGACCACTCTGATCAAGGGACGTGAGTCCGCCAATTGAGAGCGCGCCCACCCGGGCAAGCTCGCACGAACTGGAGCGACGATGATTCGCAGATGGCTATACGCAGCGACCGGTGCGTTCTTCTTTCTGGGGGCCGTCACGGCCGGCTTCGCAGCCGCACCGCCGGTCAAGGACAAGGAATACACGCTGGTCGAGCCGCCCATGCCGCCACTGGACGCCGACACGAGCGGCAAGGTCGAAGTGATCGAGTTCTTCTATTACGGCTGCCCGCATTGCTACAACCTGCAGCCGGCGTTGAAGGCGTGGCTGAAGAGCGCGCCGAAGGACATCGCGTTCACGCGCATGCCGACCGTGTTCCGCGAATCCTGGGTGCCGCTCACGCGCACGTACTACGCCCTGGAAACGATCGGCGTACTGGAGAAAGTGCACGACGACGTCTTCGATACGGTGCAGAAGAACAGTGTGAACCTGGGCGATCGCAAGCTCCTGCTCGATTGGGCCGCGAAGCGCGGCATCGATACGCGAAAGCTTGCCGAGGCCTACGATTCGTTCGCCGTCCAGACCAAGACCCAGCGCTCGCTCAAGATGACTCGCGCCTACGGCATCACCGGGACACCGTCGATCGTGGTCGGCGGGCGCTACCTCACCGGACCCTCCATGACGCTCAGGGCCGACAACACCATCGACTATCAACGCTTCGGCCAGGTCCTGAACGGCCTCATCGAGATGGCGCGCAAGCAGCCGGCGGCGAAGAAGGGCTGACGCAACAAATCCGGGTGCTGCGATGACGCGCTGCCGCCAATGGCTCGCACTGCTGCTTGGGCTTGTTGCTGCGGTGGCGGCGCAGGCGCAATCTGCACCCGGCTCGGTCACGTTGAGCGAAGGCAAGAACTATCGGCTGATCCCGCAGCAGCCGGTAGCCGATCCGGGCCGGATCGAAGTCATCGATTTTTTCTTCTACGGTTGTCCGTTCTGCAACGAGCTGCACCCGATGCTGGAACGCTGGCGCAAAGCCCTGCCGGCCGACGTGGTGTTCCGCCGTACACCGACCGTGCGCCGCGACACGTGGGTGCCGCTCGCGAAAACGTACTACACGCTCGAGCTGCTGGGCGAAGCCGAACGGCTGCACGAAGAAGTGTACAAGGGCTATCACGACGAAGAGCTTTCCATGAGCCGCCCGGAAGTCATGGCCGATTGGGCGCAACGCCACGGGGTCGATCGCGACCGCTGGCTATCGACGTATAACTCGCAAGACGTCGCACGCCTGGTCGAGCAGGCGCGTCGCATGACGCAAGACTACGACATCCAGGGTACGCCGTCGGTGGTGATCAATGGCCGCTATTTGACCTCCAGTGGCATGACGGATGACGTGAGGCTGGTCGTGCCGGTTGTGGAGCAGTTGATCCGGATGGTGCGGGAGAAGTAGTAAGAACCGCCGTCGTAACGCCGCACTGCCAAGTCCTACTCAACCGTTACGGACTTGGCGAGATTCCTGGGCTTGTGACTCCGGCCGCGACGTGGCCTTGCTTAACATTGAGCGGCAGCTCAATGTTAGCCTTCGCCGTAAGCCTGCGTCACCTGGCGACTCCGTTACTCTACCGTAACGGACTTCGTGACGTTCCTAGGCTTGTGACTTCGGCCGCAACGTAACCTTGCTTAACATTGAGCACTGCTCAATGTTAGCCTCCGTCGCAAGCCTGCGTCATTTGGGCGACGTCCGTCACTCTACGGTGACGGACTTTGCCAAATTCCTAGGCTTGTCTACATCGGTGCCTCGCTGGATCGCTGCGTGGTAAGCGAGGAGCTGCAGCGGCACGACGTGCACGATGGGCGAAAGCGCGCCGGAGTGGTCGGTCAACTTGATGACGTGCACGCCGTCCGACTCCTCGATGTGCGTATCCTCGTCGGCGAACACGTACAGCTCGCCGCCGCGGGCGCGCACCTCCTGCATGTTCGATTTGAGCTTTTCGAGCAGCGCGTCGTTCGGCGCCACCGTGACGACCGGCATTTCCGCATCCACCAACGCGAGCGGGCCGTGTTTCAATTCGCCCGCGGCGTACGCCTCGGCGTGGATGTAGGAAATCTCCTTCAGCTTGAGCGCCCCTTCCAGGGCGATCGGATAGTGGATGCCGCGACCAAGGAACAAAGCGTGCTGCTTCTGCGCGAAGCGCTTCGACCATTCGATCACGCGCTCCTCGACCTGGAGCACGACCTGCAACGCCGCCGGAAGATGCCGCAACGCGGCCAGGTGGTGCGCCTCGGCTTCCGCGCTCAGCTTGTCCCGGCAGCGCGCCAGGACCAGCGTCAACAGGAACAGCGATGCCAGCTGGGTGGTGAAGGCCTTGGTGGATGCGACCCCGATCTCCGGACCGGCGCGGGTCAAATAGCGCAGGCGCGACTGCCGCATCAGCGCCGACTCGGGAACGTTGCAGATCGTGAGCGTGCGCTCGTAGCCCAACGATTTGGCGTGCGCTAGCGCGGCGAGCGTATCGGCAGTTTCGCCGGATTGGGAGATGGTGACGAACAACCCCGTGGGATCAGCCACGCTCGAACGGTAGCGGTATTCGCTCGCGATCTCGACGTTGCAGGGCAGCCCGGCGAGGCTTTCGATCCAGTAACGCGCAACCACACCGGCGTGATAGCTCGTGCCGCAGGCGACGATGTTCACCGAGGTCACCCCCTTGAACAGATCGGCCGCCTCGACACCGAACAGCTCCGGTTGCAGCGAGCGTGCACCGAACACGTTCTCGAGCGTGTTCGCGACGGCGCCCGGTTGCTCGAAGATCTCCTTTTGCATGTAATGGTGGTACGGGCCCAGCTCGATCGACTGCGCCGACAACTGGCTCACATGGATCTGGCGCTCGACGCGCTGGCCCGACTGGTCATGGATGCGGTAGGCATCCTGCGAAAGCTCGGCGCAGTCACCTTCCTCGAGATAGATCACTCGCTGCGTCACCTGCAGCAACGCAGAGACATCCGAGGCGGCAAAGTGCTCGGCTTCACCCAGCCCGAGAAGCAGCGGCGCGCCCTTGCGCGCGACGATGAGAGTGCCGGGCGTCCCGGCGCTGATCACGGCTATGGCATAAGCGCCTTCGAGCTTTGCGACCGACTCGCGGGTGGCGTCGAAAAGACCGCATCCTTTGCGGCGCAGCGACTCGATCAGGTGCGCGATGACTTCGGTATCGGTGTCGGAGACGAATTCGAACCC
>JBOIEI010000192.1:0-5913 GCA_050741055.1 Burkholderiales bacterium
TCGAACAGCTCTATCAGAACTTGTACGGGCCAGGCTTCGTCTACAGCGTCGATCGCGATTTCGTGAAAAGCGTGAAGACGCCGTGCTTCGTGCTGGCAGGTAACGACGAGGCGCACCCGCGGCCGATTTCCGACGAGCTCGCAAAGTTGCTGCCGAACAACGAGTACATCACCGAGTGGAAGGAAGGCGCCGCGCTGGCGGAGGCGAAGGTGCGGGTCAAGGATTTCCTGAAGAAGCATACGACGGCCTGAACGCGCAAAGAACGGACCGGCGCAGGCGGGCGCGCTGCGATGCGCTCGCGGCACGCATGGCCGAAGCCTTCGCGAGCGTGCCCGAGCAAGAGGGCATGGCCGAAATACTGTGCGCGGTGCGAGCCGAGCGCGCAGGCCGGAAAGTCGCGGCCCGGCGCAGCAAGACAAAGGCCTAACCGGTTCTTTCCGGCCACACGGGCTGATGGTGACCGAGCGGCACGGTCGGCCGAGCCCACCGCGGCGGCGTTTCGGACAACTGCAGCACGGGCGCGAGATGCCGCAGCCGGCCCACCGGCGTGTCGCTCGTCATGGCCCAACGCTCCAGCTCTGCAGGCGTGAATTCTTTTTGCACGTTCTTCAGCTCGGCTTGCGGCACTTCGCCGCGCGAGACGAGCCAGCGTCCGACCTGCGCGAGCGAGATGCGCACGAGCCAGCTTCCGCCTTCGCGCGCGCGGCGCGCAAGCGCGACCATCGCGCCGACCGCCATCAGGTAGCCGGTGAGGTAGTCGATCGCCGACACGGGGTAGAACTGCGGGCCGGGCTCGGCGCCGGGGAAGAGCTCGCCCTGGCGGTGCGTGATGCCGCTCACGGTCTGGATCACCGTGTCGAAGCCGCGGCGCGAAGCCCACGGACCGGCATGGCTGAAGGCGCAGAGCGAGACGCAGACGATACCGGGGCGCAGTTCGGCCAGTGCTTCCGGGGAGAAGCCGCGATTGCCGAGCGCGCCCGGCCGATAGCCTTGCGAGAACACGTCGGTGCCGCGTACCAGCCCTTTCAGCGTCTCCACATCCTTCGCTTCGCGCAAATCGAGATGCGCGGAAAGCTTGCCGTGACCGGTGTCGTACTCCTGCCGGCCCAGGCTCGGCAGATGCGCCCCGGTGATCTTCAACACGTCTGCGCCATGCTCGGCCAATGTACGCGCGCAGGTGGGCCCCGCGATCACGCGCGTGAGATCCAGCACCCGCACGCCCGACAAGGGTCGATCGCCGGCAGGCAGCGGCTCCGGCGCGCTGTCGCCGATCTTGATGATCTCCATCAGCGGCAGCGCCGCGACCGCGATGCCCTGCGGATGCTGCGCCCATTCCGCCATCGTGCGCACCATGCCGCCCGCACCCTTGGCCGCGATGATGGCCTCTTCCAGCTCCTGTGCATCCCACTGCGCCACGGCCTTGCGCACCGCGTCCCGATCCTCGGGCACACCGAGCACCTTCAGCGCCGCCTCGCGATGGTTGGGGAAATTGCAATGCAGATAGTTCCAGCGGCCGTTCTTCGCGGGGTACACGCCCATGATGGTGTGGCGCCCGAAATCGACGGGCTGGCCCTCCATGACCAAGTAATGGCCGCTGCGCAGTGACGCTGTTGCCTGGCGCGTGTCGATCGCGATTTTCTGGCGGCGTCCGGTGCGCATCTCCCACAGGTCGGACACGGCAAGACCCACGGCCGCGAGCGCGGCGGTGCCGGTTTCGGTGATCCGAAACGACGTCGGCAGTATCGGATCGTAGCTGCCTGCGATTTCGACCTCGCGCAGGCGCGCTTCCGGCCAGCCGGCGATCGGCAGAATGGTGCGTAGGGCTTCGTTCGTCATGGTCTCGCTCCGGTTATTCCTCTTCCTAGATTACGCCGTCGGCAGCGAGCTGCTCGATCTCGCGCTTCGACATTCTGAGCAGCTCGCCGAAGACGTACTCGTTGTCCTCGCCATAACAGGGCGCGCCGCGGTCCAGGCGCCCGCCGATATAGGCCGGGGTTTCGCTCAGCTTGATCGGCACCTCGGCCACCGGCCAGCGGCCGATCTTCGTGCCGGTCACTTCGGTCAGCCATTCCAGCGCCTTCAGCTGCGGATCGTGGTCGCAGCGATCGCCCGCCGTCTGACACACGCCAGCCGGCACCCCGGCTTTCTGCAGCGCGAACATCGCCGCATACGGCTCCTGCGTGTGCGTCCATTCGCTGACCAGCGCATCGAGCGCGTCCTGATGGGCCAGCCGTCCGGGCAGATCGGCGAAACGCGAATCGTCGCGCCAACCGGGACGCTGCGCCACTTCGGTCAATGCGCGCCATTGCAAATCGTCGAAGCAGACAATCGTGATCCAGCGGTCCTCGCCCGCGCACGGATAGACGCCATGCGGCGCCGCCGGCTTGTAAGGCGAGCGGTTGCCGTAGCGCCTCCAGATGCGATCGTTCGCGGACCAGTCGAGAATCGCGGTGCCGTTGATGGAGAGACCCACTTCCGTTTGCGAGGCGTCGATCCACTGGCCCTCGCCGGTGCGGTTGCGATGCAAGAGCGCGCTCAGCATGGCGGTCGCGAAGCTGTACGCGCCCATCCAGTCGAGATACGAATAGCCCCAGCCCGCCGGCATCGCGGGCTCGGGCAATCCCGACATCTCGGACAGTCCCGCGAACGCATTCGCGATCGGGCCGACGGTGCGAAAGCGCCCATAGGTTCCGTGCGCGCCCATGCCCGATTGCTGCACGTAGATGATGTCGGGCTTGATGGACTTGAGCACCTCGTAGCCCAGGCCCCAGTTGTCGAGCACGCCCGGGGAGAAGCCCTCGGCCACGATGTCCGACATCGCGACCAGGCGCTTGGCGATCTCCAGGCCTTTCGGATGGCGCACGTTGAGCGAGATGCCGCGCTTGCCCGGATTCTTGTTGTTGAACTGTCCGCCCATGTCCGGGTCGCTCACGCCTTTGAGCGGCGCGGTCGCTTTCTCGCGCGCTTCGCGTCCGCCCACGGGCGCCATGGCGGCAAGGCGCGTGTCGGGATGGCTCTTCAGCTCGACCTTGATGCTCTCGGCGCCGAACGCGCTCAGGAAACGCGTGCCGCCGGCGGAAGCGAGAAACCAGGTGAAATCCAGAATGCGGATGTCGTGCAGCGGGAACGGTTTGCCGCGAGGCGAGGGTGGCTCGTCGACATGCGCGCGCGCATTCGGCGCGACCGCCGGCAGCTCGCGCAGGGGTGCCTGCATGACCGCGTCGGCGTCCTCGTTCAGCAACGGCGCGCGCCGGCCCACCGACCAGGTGTTGGCGGTCGAGACCCACTTGCTGGTGGCGTAACGGAACTTGCGTCCGAGCTCGGGATGCTCGATGTCCGTTACGCTGTGACGCGCAAGCCAGTGCGGATCGATCGCATTCTCGTGCGGCTTGCGCAGCGGCGCCCACAACATGCCCGCTTCCTGCGCCTCGCGCCACGGCAGGTTTTCGTGGATGAACGAGCGCGCGAATCGCTGCACCGCCTCCATGCCGTGGTCGCGGCCTTGGGCGACGGGCCCGGTGCCTGGGACGAAGCGACCGCCGCGCGGGGCGACGGTTTGTCCCGGATCGAGGCCCTCGGCCATGCCGTAACGATCGAGCAGCTCCACGAGCTTCTGGCCGTCGTCGGGCCGGTTGCCGAGATTCGCCATGACCCAGCGCCCGTCCTTGGTGTGCGCGATGGTGGGGCTGGGCGAAACCGATTCGCGCGCATGCCGGCAGGTCTGGCGCAGCACCTCGGCTCGCCGCATGACCCACGTCATCAAATCCACCTCGGTGGATTTCGACACCGCCTCGTGGATCGCGCACGACACGTACTGGCCCTTGCCGGTGCGCAGCCGATAGAGCAGAGCGGCCAGGATCGCCATCGTCAGCTGCTCGCCGGCGATGTGATATGCATGCCACATCTGCGGCGCGATCGGCGGCAGGTCGTATTTTCCGTCGGGCGCCGGATCGTAGCCGCAATTCATCATCACCCCGCCGAGCGCCAGGTGGATGAGGTCGGATGCCTTGAAGTCCGCCCACGGACCCTCGTCGCCAAAGGGCGAGACGCGAGCGACGATCAACGCGGGAAACTGCTCGCGCAAGGCGGAGGTGCTCAATCCCAGCCGATCGAGCTCGCCACGCGGCGTGGATTCGAGCAGCACGTCGGCCGTGGCGACGAGCGAGCGCAGGCGTTCGCGATCGCGGGTTTCGCGCAAGTCCAGCACGATGGAGCGCTTGCCGCGGTTGTATTGCCAAAAGAAGAGCGAGCGCTCGGGATCCTTGCGGTCCTGGTAGAAGGGGCCGATCGCGCGCGTCGGGTTGCCCCCGGGCGGCTCGACCTTCACCACATCGGCGCCGAGCCCGGCGAGCGTGAGCCCGCAGTATTCGGCCTGCTCGTCGGCGAGCTCGACCACGCGGATGCCGGCGAGCGTCGCATGGCCGCGACCTGGATCGCCGGAACCGGATCTCCCACCGAGCGCTGCCATCGTCTGCCTCCGTGCGCCGGTTGAACCGGCGAGTTGTTGTCAATCGCTGCGGCGCCGCGCGCCTTCGATCCCGCAGGATACGGGGCATCGCAAATGCGAACAAGCGACTGCGATCGCGGCATGGAAGAGAACCACCGAAACTTCAAACTCTTGACCAGCTTCGGGCTTTTTTCGGCGGGCCTGCGATCGAGACTTCGCTACCCTGCGAGGCGCGCTACGAATTGCCGTCCCTGCGCTTTCGCGGGGAGGAAAGGAATTCAAGGTGAACGCATGGCCAAGGCAGCCAACAAGCTTTCCACTTATCGTGCCAAGCGCGATTTCGCGCGCACCGGCGAGCCGAGCGGCGAGCGTGCGGTTGCGCCGTCCGAGCGGCTGCGCTTCGTCATTCAGAAGCACGCCGCCAGCCGCCTGCACTACGACCTGCGCCTGGAATGGGATGGTGTGTTCAAGTCCTGGGCGGTGACCCGAGGCCCGTCGCTCGACCCGCAGGACAAGCGCCTGGCGGTCGAAGTGGAAGATCACCCGCTGGACTATGGCGATTTCGAAGGCACCATTCCGCGCGGGCAGTACGGCGGTGGCACGGTGCAAATGTGGGACCGCGGCTTCTGGGAGCCGGAAGGGAAGCTCGCGCCCGGCGAAGCGCTCGCCGGCGGCGAGCTGAAGTTCAAGCTGCATGGCAAGCGGCTGCGCGGAAGCTGGGTGCTGGTGCGCATGCGGCACGACCGCACCGGCTCGAAGCGCACCAACTGGCTTCTCATCAAGCACCGTGACCAGCATGCACGCAGTCAGATACAGGCGGCCGCGCTGCTCACGGAGGATCGGTCCGTCGCTTCCGGACGCGCGATGGACGCGATCGCCGCCGGCAAGGGCGGGCGACCGAAGCCTTTCATGCGTGAGGGTGCCAGCGCGGGCGCAGACGCGATCTGGCGAAGCAACCGCGACGAACCCGGGCGCGAACCAGGACGCGGCCGCCCTGCGCGATCCACGCGTCGGCCTGTAAAGCACAAGCGCGCGACGAACGCGTCAGACAAGCCCGCCGTCATGGGCGTGCAACTGTCGAATGCCGACAAAGCGCTGTGGCCCGAAGAGGATGGCGCGCAGTCGATCACCAAGCTCGATCTCGCCCGTTATTTCGAGCACGTCGGCGACTGGCTCATCGCACATATCAAGGGCCGTCCGTGCTCGATCGTCCGGGCACCCGACGGCTACAAAGGCGAACACTTCTTCCAGCGCCATGCCATGCCGGCGACATCGAATCTTCTCGGCGCGGTGAAAGTGGCCGGCGTCGAGAAGCCTTACTTGCAAGTGGATCGCGTCGAAGGCCTGGCCGCGCTTGCGCAAATCGCCGCTCTCGAATTGCATCCGTGGAACTGCCAGCCGGGCGATCCAGAAACGCCGGGTCGCCTGATATTCGATCTCGACCCGGGGCCCGAGGTGGCATTCAA